>NZ_JAUBVF010000011.1:0-145142 GCF_036705685.1 Microcoleus sp. AT3-A2 | reverse complement strand
TCTACCTTGATTGCGAATCTGGGTACTGCTGCTAGCAATCTGGGAACGGCGGACTTTGTATTTACAGGTACGATCGCCTCTTCTGATACTGGTACTACTACCAGCTCAGGCAGCGTTGCTGATTTAACTGCTGCTGGGAATACTTTCCCAACCGACTTTAACAATTTCGGTTCAGGTGTTGGCGGTTACAACTTCACCACTCCTGTCTTGTTTACCGGAGGTTCTGGTTCTAACAACGTCACGGGTACTGAGTTTGCTGACATCTTGAACGGCGGATCGAGTGCTGATATTTTCGACGGCGGTGCAGGTAACGACAGCATCTTCGGCGGCGCGGGTAGCGATACTCTCAACGGCGGCGAGGGGAATGACACTTTAATCGGTGGTGTGGGAACCAATGTTCTCAACGGCGGTGCTGGTGCGGATGTGTTTGTGTTCACCGGAACTACTGCTGAGGGCGGGGATTTAATTACCAATTACAGCATTGCTGATGATGTAATTAACCTCGACAGCACTGGGTTTGCAGCCTTTACGACCGGATCAGGGCCTTTGGTTTCGAGTTTCTACGCTTACAGCAGCACAGTTTCTGTAACTGCGCTCGAAGCAACTTTAACCGGCCCGTCCATCATGGCTATCTACGACGGTTTGTCTACTAAACTGTATTACGATAGCAACGGTTCTACGGTTGGCGGTAACAGTTTGTTTGCAACTGTCAATAATGTCGATTTAGGAATTTCCGGTAATACTGAATTGTTCTTGTTCTAAACGGCAAGAATCCTAATCGGGATATCGAGGGTACGGTTAGGGACACAGCATGGCTGTGTCCCTACAAGATACGGGTGAGGACACAGCATGGCTGTGTCCTTTTTTTTGGTAATTGTTATACCATTTTTTTAACTGTAGTTTAGACTAAAAAATGATTGCAGCCAAAAGTAGCCGCCTTTGAACCCACATTCCGCAGATGTGGGTCGGATTTTTTTACAGCACTTCCGGATGTCATGAGGTACAGTAGCAGCAATTAGTAAACCAGTTTTTAAGATGTTTCGGATTAATTAAGTCAAGAGTCACAGCAATTATGGTGTCAACCATTTTAGTGCTGGTTGGTGAAAACTGGATCAATAAAGATTTGAGTTGCGACCACCATAATTCAATAGGATTAAAATCAGGAGAGTATGGGGACAAACACAAGATAGAAGCACCCACTGCTTCAATCTACTGGCTTAATTGAATCTACTTTATGCACTGGTAAGTTATCCATCACTACTACTGCTCCCGACCACAATTGTGGCACTAAACATTTCAAGGGTAAATACCTCAAATGCTTGGCTATCCATCGAGTTGTCAATGGGAGCATCCCGATTTTGTAAAAGTGCTATCCAGAGAGGATAATAGGTAGAGCGTCAACAGAAGCGTGAACTGCATTTGTAGGAGGAGTGGCTATGACCCCTGAACAGAAGGAGCGTTTAAAAGCTTGTGCTGCTGAGATTGCCGAGATTATGTACACAAATACTCCGGTCTCAGAATTATCAAGTCTGGAAACAATCGAAAAGCATATTCGAGAGCAATGGCTAGAATTAGTCGGGCCGGAGGTTGGTTTTTTTATCAAACAGGCAACCGGAACAGAATCAGGACGGTCTCGCACAGTAAAAAGCTGCATTGGTAAACTAATAATTACTGAAAAACAAGCCGAAAAATTGGGAGTGAAAAAATCTACTCGTTTAGCTCCATTATTTGAAAAATGCTGCCTCCATCAGGTGGCTAATCTCTCTTATGAGAAAGCTGAGAGTGAAATAGAAGCCCAGACGGGAGTGCACATAGGTCACACTTGTTTACACCGATTAGTGGAAAAGCAAGAATGGGCGTCCAGAATAGCTACTTCGGAGGTAAAGGAAACCAGTGTGGATGGGGGGAAAGTGCGTCTGAGAAAAGAAGAGGGAGAGGGCAGTCACTGGCTTGACTATAAGGCTGTGCGACTGCACGACAGTTATTACGGGGCATTTTTTCTTGAGAATCAAGCGTTAATTAATTATGTGAACAGTCAGCCTTTATCAGAGGTACTAACCTGTTTGGGAGATCGCCCCGTGATGGCATTTGGAATATCATTGTCCAGTTGAATCTTGACGGGGCGAGGCGGGAAATTTTAGATTGGTATCACTTAGTTGAAAATCTATGTAAGGTCGGTGGGTCGTTGAAGCGTCTGGCGCAGGGTAAGGAGTTTTTGCGGCAAGGACGAGTCGAGGAAACCATCAATTTATTTAAGTCTTGCCGTCAAAAACAAGCCCAGAACTTTTGTGCTTATTTGGAGAAGCGTCGCCGACGAATTGTTAACTACGGGCAATTGTCAACACAAAAGGTTTGCTCCATCGGTTCGGGAGCTGTAGAGTCGGCAGTAAAACAAATTGATAGAAGGTTGAAAATTTCAGGAGCGCAGTGGTTGATGAAAAATGTCAATCAAATGCTTAAGCTTCGGTGCGCCTACCTTAACGGATCAATATCCGTTTGATGCTCAAAAGCGCAAAACCGGGATGCTTCCGATATCGACATTCACGATATCGCTGTCGATAAAAATAATCAAATCCTTTTTATTAGCACTTTGTTTAATTGTATCGTTACTTTGAGCGATCGCCACAGTTGCAAACCTCTCTGGAAACCAGGTTTTATCTCACAATATATAAATGAAGACCGCTGTCACCTCAACGGTTTGGCAATGGTGGGGGGGAAGCAAAATATGTCACAGCGTCGAGTCAGTCGGATGTGGTGGATGGCTGGCGCGATCGCCGACAAAACGGCGGTATAGTTATTGATATCGAATCTAATGAGATTATCGTCACAGGATTGTCAATGCCGCACTCACCGCGCTGGTATCAAGACAAGTTGTGGTTGCTGAATTCGGGGAGAGGGGAATTGGGTTATGTGGATTTAGATACAGGGAAATTTGAGCTGAGGCTCGCTGTGGTATGATGGCGATCGATTTGACGAATGGGGCGATCGTTCACTGGTTGCGGTTTGAAGGAATTGTCACGGAACTCTATGATGTGCAGGTGATTCCCCAAGTGCAAAAGCCTATGGCTCTAGGTTTTCAGACTGAAGAAATTGCTCAGTTAATTACTTTGGAACTTTAACCGCAGATGGTGGCGGATGTACGCGGATGGACGCAGATTAGGATACAGTTTGTTTGGTGACTTCGACATAAATATGTTCTAACCGCACCGGATACCGAGCAATTGAATCAATAGAAATCCCATCGAACAGCAGAATAATCTCTTTTAATTCTAAACGTTCCGGCAGCCAAAAAGCCAAATCGCTACCGTAGCGACGGGGGATGAAACTGTATTGTTTAGCGCGGGCGATAACTTCAGCTTCTTCGTCGGTTTTTACCACGATAATTTCTTGAGCAGGAATCAGTTTTTGCAACTCTTCTAAACTGCCCTCAGCCACAATACTGCCATTCTTTAAAATCCCAATTCTCTGACACAGCCGCTCAGCTTCATCCAACAAGTGAGTTGTTAGCAAAATTGTAATTCCTTGCGATTGCAATCGCTGAATTAACTCCCAAATTTCATAGCGTGCCTCAATATCTAAACCCGTTGTCGGTTCATCTAAAATTACTAATTTAGGCTGGTGTACCAAAGCTACCGCAATATTTAAACGCCGCTGCATTCCTCCGCTCAAAGTTTCCACAGGGCTGGTAGCTCTATCTGTCAAATTTACTGCTTTCAAACAGTGTCTTACTTGATAGCGGCGCTGTTTGCGCTCTAAGCCGTAAATTTGAGCAAAAAAGTTGAGGTTTTCTTCGCAGCTAAGGCTTTTGTAAAGCAAATTTTCTTGGGGCGCTACCCCTATTAACAATTTTGTAGAGTCAGAAACAGGTTCGCCATTGATAGAAACTTGGCCACTGTCGGCATTTAGCAAATTACATAAAATATTGATAGTTGTAGTTTTGCCCGCCCCGTTTGGCCCCAGCAAACCATAAATTTCTCCAGCTTGGATGTGCAGTGTTAAATCTTTAAGCACTGAACGGTCGCCATAGGACTTATTTAGCTTTTCTATTTGTAGCACTGCTTGAATTCTCCGTATTATTTTATTATATATTTACGGTTGTTTCTGAACGATTAAACCGCACAGAGCGCAGAGGGCGCTGAGTCAGAGAAGAGAGAGATGAATAATTACGACATAATGAGATAGTTTTAAAGTCTTCTTTCTACTCTCAGCATCCTGCGGTAAGAAAGCCATCCACCTGCAATCATGGCAATAGAAAATATGAATAAATACCAGAAGTGTTCTGCAATATCAGCCAAATCTTTGCCGTCAGCCCACACGCCCATCAGCGCTTCGTTCATGTGATAAATTGGATTGTACTGGGCGAGATCCAGCAGACTTTTGGGAAACAGCGAAGTTGGCAAAAATGCGCCTCCTAAAATCAACAAAGGAACGCCGAAAGCAGCTACTAGCGAGTTGACATCTTCAGTGCGCCTCGCAAACTGGGTGCCGAGAATAAAGCCTACACCTACATAAGATACAATACTCAGCAGAATAATCGCACATCCTAACAAAATAGAGCCTTGAAATTGCGCTCCTAAACAAGAGGCGATCGTGTATACTAAAATTACCTGACCGATGCCGATGCAACTGTGAGCCAGGAAAATTCCTAAAAAGTAGGAAGTGCCGCTCAGCGGGGAAATAAACAAGCGTTTGAGGGTATGCTGTTCTCGCTCTGCTACTACTGTTGCTACGCTACCACCCAGACAGCTAAAAAATAAAGCCGCTCCTACTAAGCTTGCAGGTGCAGCAACTTCAAAGGCTTTTGCTGTGCTGAGATTAGCGCGTTCTTTTAAAATTAAACCGTTAATTACCAAGATAGAAACTGGAAAAATACTCCACAAGACTAAGCTGCGCCGCCGCCTCCCTAATTCAATTAAAATTCGCTGTGCTACTGCGAGCGTTTCGTACCAGTATTTCATAAGAAATCTATTAGTATTGGGAGAATTGGGAATTGGTAATGACGCCACGGCATATCATATCATTTCCGGTTACACCGGAATGATGTTGACTGTTGACTGTTGACTGTTGACTGTTCACAGTCAACAGTCAACTCGAATTTACTATTTTGATGCTAACGGATTTGATATCATACCATAGAGATGCCAATAAGTTTAGCTCTCAATAAAAAACCCGCCGACGCGGGTTTTGTGATTTTAGAGGGATAGGTTTTAACACCAGTTAAAAAAAGAACGGAACTGTAACAACTTTCCAAACCATATCGAATCACTTATTTCCAATTTCTTAATCGAAAATCGAAAATTGTCTAACTTGTTGCCCTCTCTAACTGATCTCAATTAATAGTAAAGTTTTTACCTCTGTAGCATCCTTGAAAAGAAGTTAAACTGGTGCGGTTTCCCTGTTCCAATTTAGTCACGAGGGAAGAAGTATTGGAACTGTCAGGGTTAGCACCCCAGTTGTAGATAAAGTCGCCGAGATTGTCTCCGGTTTCTTCGTAGCTGTGCTCTTCAATTGGAATTCCCGAAACTCCTGAAACAGTTTGGTTGTGGTATCCGTTAACAATGATTTTTTCGATTACTGCGCCCGGTTCTGCGGTAATGTTCCATTGCACCGGTTCGTAGGCTGAAAGTGCGAGAATTATGGGCTTGTTTCGGCGTTCTACTTTGACTTCGATCCTCTCCGAGGGCTTCGCTAACGCACTTTTAGACAAATCTCGGTTCTTGTGATCCGCATTGGCTTCGTAAACGCCTATTAAATGAAGTTCTTTATTTCCGCTTGACGAACCGATATAAGCTGAAAAATCGTCTGAACCGCCAAGCCCGCAGTTGGCGCCAGAACTAATTGGGGAAACAAAAGCTGCTTTTTCGGCTAGTTTCTGCTGCACCGCCGGCACTACCCACAATCCGGTGCCGATGCCTAAAGCACCTATCAAAGCAGCCGCTATACCGAAAGGAAGGGCATTTGTGAGGTTGCGAACAACTGGTTTGGCTGTTAGTTGAGATAGCGTTTGCTGCCAAGTTTCACCAGTTTGTCGATCGGCATTGCCACCATCGAGACAAGCCAATAAACCTAAACTTTCCGGCTGTTCGAGCAGACTTTGAACAGTTTTCCCTTCGCCGACGTAGAGATTTCTAGTTGCGGTGTCTAAAAGCAGCCAGTAGCGATCGCCCTCGCCGAGGTTGTACTCTTGTACTGCAGGATCGACTAAATTGTGCTGCAAAAACACCAGCCAAGCCATATTATTGCCAGTGCCGACTGTTTTGCCGTCGCTGGAAATAAGTTGATCGATGTCTGGTTCCCAGCGCCAAGCTACCCAGCGACTATCTCCTCGATAGCCAAGGGATTTTTCTAGTTGCGGATGAGCGGTTATTTCTAAGCGTTGAACTAAATTTGACACTAGATGTCCTCCTCAAGTGCGTTAGCGAATCCCGCCCCTACGGGGGCTACGCCAACGCAGAGGATCGGCTCTAGAGCAATTTTGTGACAATTTAAAACAAATATTTTGCTCATGAAGAGCCTCCGAATAATCGGGTTAATTTTGTCTCGCTAATGTTATCAGCCGGTACTTTCCAAACCACACTGGCTTAACAAAAATATGCCTGTTTAATGGTTTAGCTTGAGAACTTGGAGCTGGCAAGTACCCGCCTGGTAATAATTTTAACCTGTGCTGATAACTAATCCTGTTACGGATTAAAGCTAGCTATCTATCACTACTTCTACCTGGTTGTCCAGTTTTGAAAGAGTGCTTGGCAGATAGCGCCTACAAGTTCTTAGCTTAACTTCTATTTCGCTACTCTGCTACAAAATATGCCGATCGCACCTAAGAGCTATATTAAGCAGGCAAATAAATATTCCGGCTTTCTCGCGGGTGAAATATCCCTGAAAAAGAGAACGTTTCCGAGAAACCCGGTTTCTGTGAAGAAAGTTCTGACACTTCACCGATTACTGGCGGGGGCCATCAATCGCATCTCTAGTCGGTGCCACACCTCCAGGGCCAAAGGAACTCGGCGGCACTCTCGGAAGATTGAGATTGGGATTGGGAACTAAATCGCTGTTGCTGTCGCCAGCAGTTCCGCCCGTGGGAGAGGCAGTATTATTGGGACTGGTACTCGGCGAACTTCCCGGATTGAGATTATTCTGATTGGTATTCGGCGAAGTTCCCAGACTGGGATTATTGGGAGTGATATAGGGCGCACTTCCCGGATTGAGATTATTGGGATTGGTACTCGGTGAAGTTCCCGGATTGGCATTGGGAGTAGCTGCAGGCGAAGTTCCCGGATTAGCATTGGGAGTACCTGCGGGCGAAGTCCCCGGAGTGAGATTGTTGGGATTGTTGGGATTTGCCGTGCCTGCAGGAGTAGTTATCGGGGTACCGGCCCCATCGATGGTGATGGCGTTGGGGTTCGGGGGAGGAGGCGGAGGAGTGGCTGCATTGCGGTTATTTGCAGGAGCATTGCCCGCAGCAGTGTTTTGGGGATCTGCGTTGGTGCCGCACAAACTGGCTAAATCAAAAGTTGTGCCGCTTGGAGTTTCGATGAAGCAAATCGGCACATTTACTTGGGGGTTTGAGGCTCTGGGAAAATCGGCTGTTCCCGGCATGGGACGGCTAAAGGCAGCTTCAGCCATCAATGGGGTCAAGGCAGCCGATAGAGCGGCGATTGTTCGCAATAATCTCATCAGCGTTTCCTCAAATGTATAATTTTATTTTCTCCAGTATTGCCCATAAACTGCCAAGTGTCGTCACTCTAAAAGCCGATCGATCTTTTTGAGAACTGCTTCTACAGGGCCACCGCTGGCTAAAACATCTGGCCCAAGCAGAAAGGACAGGTAGAAAAAGCCGATAAGCTAATCCGCCTTTAAATTGCATTGTCAAATAAATTTTCACTCTTGTGGGGAGTACGGGTTGGACATCCTGCCCGCCCTCAAAATACAATTTAAATGCACAACAGCTTAGTGACGCATTCGCATATCCGTTGCCCTTCTTCCTTGATATTTTTAGTAGCGAATTCGCGGGTCAACGTAAGCATTCAAAATATCAATTACAATGCTGGCAATTACGACAATTGCCGCAAAAAACACCACAATACCTTGAACAGTTGGATAATCCCGCAAGCTAATCGCTTCGTAAAGACGATTTGCCAACCCCGGCCAAGAAAAAGTAACCTCTGTTAAAATAGCACCGCCCAACATTGCAGCAAAAGTCAATCCTAAGATAGTTATCACCGGAATTAGTGCATTTTTCAGAGCGTGAGCCCATAAAATCTGCAATTCGGGAATGCCTCTAGCTCTCGCTGCTTCGACATAATCTGCTTGCAAAGTTTGCTTGAGATTCACCCTGACAATGCGCTCGAAAATGCCACTCAAAAGAATTCCCAACGTTAAACTCGGAAGGGCCAAATAATGCAAAGATGTGAAAAACTGACCAGGATTAGCGCTCAGGAGACTGTCAATAGTGTATAGTCCTGTGTAGCCTTCGGGGGCGGGGGATGTGACGGGAAAGCGAGTTCCCAGGGGAAACCATCCCAACTGCACCGCGAAAATTAATTGCAAAACCATGCCGGCCCAAAAAGCCGGCAGCGAGTAAGTGATAATGCCAAACAAACGGCCTGCAGCATCGAAAATAGTGTTGGGGCGGGATGCTGCTAGGGAACCGATACTGATGCCGACAATTAAAGCTATGGCCATGCTACAAACTGCTAATTCCACTGTAGCGGGGAAATAGTCTCCGATAATTTGCCACACGGTTTGTCCGCGAGTGGTGATTGAGGTTCCCAAGTTCAGACTGAATAAGTCTTTCATGTAGTTGAGATATTGCTGCCACAGGGGGGCGTCGAGGCCGAGTTGAGTTCGCATTGCTTCTTTGGCCGCTGCGGGAGCTCGTGAGCCGAGAATGGCATCTATGGGGTCGCCCGGAGTGGCCCGCAACAATAAAAATACTGCTGTGGTGATTGTCCACAACATTAGCGGTGCCAGAAGCAAGCGGACAAAAATATAAGATTGCAGGGCTTTAGAACGAGACATAATATTTGGGAATTGTGAAGAAATTAGTCATTAGTCATTAGTCATTAGTCATTAGTCATTAGTCATTAGTCATTAGTCATTAGGCAGATGTTCAAGGCAGATGGCAGGTGGATGATGGAGGATGGAAGAAACAGATATTTTATATCTGCGACTTCTGTGTCGCGAATCAGGGGAATTGGGAATGAATAATAGACAGTTGAGTTGATTTTTGCGAAAAAGTCGATCGACTTTTTCGCTATTCCCGATTTTTCTATTCGCCCAGCAGCGATTCAAAGGCGGCTTGCAAAGACTTGATATCGCCTACTCTGGCTACTAACAAGTTTTCGCTGCCGGCATCCCGCAGCCTGTGTCTCCAATACTGGATGCTATCGGAATTGTTCATCCAGAAACTAATCACGGTGTCTACAACTCGATCGACATCCCAGCCGCGGTTAGGAGAAACTGTCTCTACGGATGCCACAAACGCATCGAGAGTACACTTCCGGTTTGCCAAGTATTCTACACCGGACTGCTGCTGTTGTTGCAGCAATTCTTGCTGCTGGTTAAAAAATGTTAAAGTTGGAGATACGCCCAGGATTTCAAATGTATAGTTCATGTCATCCTCCAGAAGTATTATTTTGCCAAAAGATCGATCGTCCAAAAAAGCCAAAAACGCTTTACTTTGCGGCCCCCAATGAACTGCAGATGTTTCAATTATCCTATGAGCGCTCGATCGGGATTTTGGTCGATTATCTTATTAATAGCAAATTTTCTAACACCCGATTGTCACATAATTTACATTTGTCCGGGCACTGTAGAAAAAAGAAAAATCCAATTTTTATTAAGCAGGGGTAAGGTGGGCATCCGCACCCGGAGGAACTGATACAGTTTTAGATTTGAGATTTTAAATTTTAGATTAAAGAATAAAATAATTGGGAATGACTGATGACAAGCAGGGTTGGAATCGCGGGTCTAAAATTGCATTTTTTCTAACCTGGTGTGACTTTTTGGCCGCGAGTCCCCAGAGCGATCGCCACATTCACACAAGTAGTGGCATGATTAATATTACAAGTTTTTACAGTAGCCGTGGAAACCTCAGCCAAGTTTTGAGTGGGCGGCTACCGCACTTCACTATGTGTGTACAACATTGTAACTTATATCGAGGGTTCTTTTAAGCGACAAAGGATAGGCAAACCCGGTAGGTGTCACAATATTGATGTTATTGAAAAGTCTGAACAGTTGTCTGATGAAAAGCTCGCCCAAGATGTCACTGAGCCTAGTTTTGTTGATACCGCTGGTGGTGCAAATCTCCGTAGCAGTCGGCGTGACTGGATGGCTGTCGTTTCGCAACGGCCAGAAAGCTGTCAATGACCTTGCTACGAGGTTAAGCTTGGAAGTTGCAGCGAGGACGAAAGAAAATTTCCGCAGTTTTGGGGATGTGTCTCATTTATTCCTGCAAAT
This sequence comes from Microcoleus sp. AT3-A2, assembly GCF_036705685.1. Classification (NCBI taxonomy): domain Bacteria; kingdom Bacillati; phylum Cyanobacteriota; class Cyanophyceae; order Oscillatoriales; family Microcoleaceae; genus Microcoleus; species Microcoleus sp. AT3-A2. The sequence goes on along the minus strand of NZ_JAUBVF010000011.1, from coordinate 134,684 downwards.
GAATACTGCTGCGATCGCCTCTGGAAACCTAGACCCGGAAGACTTCCCCAACTTAGAGCGCTATTTGTGGAACCAGACGAAGCTGAGCGATCGAAATACAACTATCTACTACGGCGACGAACAGGGAAAATTCCTCTTGCTCAAGCGAGAAGCAGAAGACTTAGTATACATCAGAGACGAATCAACCGCTCCAAACCGCGAAATTTATCGCCTAGATAGCCAAGGAAATCGCACTGAGCTAATCCAAACCGTCCCCTATGACCCCCGTACTAGACCGTGGTACAAAGCTGCCAAACAGTCAGGAAAAGCCACTTGGTCTCCCATCTACGTCTTCGCAGCCTCGCCAGTTCTCGGTATTACGCCGGTGATGCCTATTTACAATGAGACAGGAAACCTGCAGGGGGTATTGGCCATTGACTTGACTCTTTCTCAAATCAGCGATTTTCTCAAAAGCATCAAAATTAGCCCGTCGGGACAAGTTTTTGCGATCGAACGCAGCGGGAAAATAGTCGCCAGTTCCACAGACGAATTGCCCTTTGTCACCGGCCAAGACGGACAAGAACGGCTGTTGGCGACACAGAGCAAAAATTTGCTAATTCGATCGGCTTCCACATACTTGCAAGAACGATTTGGTAGTTTTAAACAAATTGACAGCCAAGGACAGTTTACCTTCGAGATAGACGGCAAACGTCAATTCATTACCGTTGCTCCCCTGCAAGACGGCCGCGGCCTCGATTGGCTGATTGTAGTCGCAATCCCGGAAGCAGACTTTATGGAGCAAATTAACGCCAACACTCGCACAACTATCTTATTGTGCTTTTTTGCCTTCGTACTGGCGATCGTTCTCGGAATATTTACCTCTCGCTGGGTTGTCAAACCGATTACCCGATTGCTGGAAGCTTCCAAAGCTTTAACAAAAATGTCGGAATCATCCGACTTCACCTCCGCAGAATTAGACGGCGAAGTCGAAGTTCAAGGCGTCAAAGAACTCGGCCTTCTAGCTCAGTCTTTCAACCAAATGGCGAGACAATTGCGATCGTCTTTTGTTGCCCTCGAACAAACCAACTCTAGTTTAGAACAGCGAGTAGCAGAGCGGACTGCCGAACTCGAAGCTGCAGAAGCAGAATTGCGGGCTTTGTTTGCAGCTATGAATGAATTAATTATAGTTGTGGACACCAGCGGTCGCTATTTAAAAATCGCGCCCACAAATCTTTCTCTGCTCTACAAACCAATCGAAGAATTAGTTGGCCAAACAGTCACAGATGTGTTTCCGCAAGCTACATCAGACAATTTTCTCAAGCACATCCGAGCAGCTTTAGATACTCAGCAAACTGTCAGCATCGAGTACGATTTAACCATTGACGACCGCGAAGTTTGTTTCGCCGCCAGCATTTCACCGCTTTCAGAAGAATCCGTCATTGTGGTAGCCCGCGACATTACCGAACAGAAGCGAGCCGAATCGGCGCGACGCCAAAGGCAAAAACAATTGCTCAAACAAAATACGGTTTTGGTAGAATTGGCAAGAAATAAAGCGCTGTATCGAGGCGATTTGCAAGTAGCTTTGAGGCAAATCACCGAAGCTGCCACTCATACCCTAGATGCAGAAGGAGCCACAGCGTGGTTGTATGACGAAAGCCGATCGAAACTGCAATGTCTCGACCAATTTAGCAGCAGCAACCAGCAGCATTCCCAAGGTGCCGAACTGACAGCAGCAGACTATCCAGCTTATTTTAAAGCTTTGGAAGAATACCGGACGATCGCAGCCGATGACGCTCTCTCAGATGTTAGAACTAGAGAATTTGTGGAATCTTACTTTGCACAAATGGGTACTACATCAACCTTAGATGCGCCGGTGCGGCTGGGAGGACAAACAGTCGGAGTCATCTGTATCGAACAAGTGGGAACTCCTCGCAACTGGACATTAGAAGAACAAAATTTTGCTGCTTCCCTGGCAGATTTGGTATCATTGGCGATCGAAGCCAGCGAGCGCGATCGTACACAAATCGCTCTGCGTCAAGCAGAACAAAAATATCGTAGCATCTTTGAAAATGCCGTCGAAGGAATTTTTCAAAGAACCCCCGAAGGTCGTTTCTTGAGCGTAAATCCAGCTTTAGCCCGCATCTACGGCTACGCCACTCCCGAAGAATTGACATCAAATCTCACAAACATCAGACAGCAAGCTTACGTCAATCCTCAGCAGGGCGACAAGTTTATGCGGGTGATGCAAGAATTCGGAGAAGTTTCGGGGTTTGAGTCACAAGTTTACCGTGTTGATGGCAGCGTAATTTGGATTTCCGAAAGCGCGCGTGCAGTGTGCGACGCCAACGGCAAGGTACTCTACTATGAAGGCAGCGTCGAGGATATTAGCGATCGCAAAGTCTTTGAATCCGCCTTGCAACTCGCCCTAGAAGCAGCCGAAGCCGCTTCCACCGCAAAAAGCGCATTTTTAGCAAACATGAGCCACGAACTGCGAACACCTCTGAATGCCATCATCGGCTACAGCGAAATGCTCCAAGAAGAAACCGCAGAATTGGGTTACGATGAACTCATCCCCGATTTAGACAAAATCCGCTCTTCCGGCAGACACTTGCTATCGCTAATTAACGACATTCTCGACATTTCTAAAATCGAAGCCGGTCGCATGGATCTTTACTTAGAAACCTTCGACATCGCCGCCTTGATTCAAGAAGTTGCCTCCACCGCCGCGCCGCTAATTGAGAAAAACGGTAACACTCTAAACTTAGACCAAATTAGCAATATCGGCACTATGCACGGTGACATTACCAAAGTGCAGCAGATTTTATTGAATTTGCTGAGCAATGCCGCCAAATTCACTCAAAACGGTACAATTACCCTCACAGCCAGCCGCGAAAAAATTTCGGGCGACAGCAGCGAAGCGAGACCAGAAAACACTTCTGAACCTGCGGCAAGTTATCAATCTTCAATTGCTAGTAAAGAATTTTTAGTTGTTAATTGTACAGATACAGGAATTGGGATGACTCCAGACCAGTTGCAGCACATTTTCCAACCCTTTACCCAAGCAGACGCTTCTACGACGCGCAAGTACGGCGGCACCGGTTTGGGACTAGCAATCAGCCAGCGTTTTTGCCTAATGATGGGCGGCAATATTTCAGTGAAAAGTCAGCAGGGTGTTGGTTCTACTTTTACGATCTGGTTGCCAGTTAATGTGCAAAATTAGGGTGCGTAACTGTTACACCCGCTAAGCCTGGGAACTATAAATTACTAACTCCCAATTATATCAAATCCGTTAGCATCGGAATAGTAAATTCGAGTTGACTGTTGACGGTTGACTGTTGACGCCGTGAACAGTCAACCGTGAACAGTCAACCGTCAACATCATAAGGAGTGTAACCGGAAATGATATTACCTTTGAATGCTTCTCGGATCGAGAGCATCTCGCAACCCATCCCCCAATAAATTAAACGCCAAAACTGTCAAAATAATCAGTGTTGCCGGAGGCCAAACCAACCAAGGTTGCAACACTAAAATTGAAGCATTAGTAGACAGGGATAGTAAATTCCCCCAAGAAGGATCGGGCTGTTGAATCCCCAAGCCAATTAAACTCAAAACCGACTCCGCCACAATAAAACCCGGAACCGCCAAAGTGGCAGAAATAATTACGTAAGTTGCAGTTTGCGGCAACACGTGGCGGACAATAATATAAATTGGGTTGGCGCCCATTGCCCGCGCCGCTTGCACGAATTCTCGTTGTTTAATTGACAGTACCTGACCGCGAATCACCCGCGCTAAACCCGCCCAATTGATAAATGAAGTAATCAGCACAATCAATATAAATCGCTGAGCACTTGTCAATCCCGGTGGCAATACTGCTGCTAGCGCTACTAATAAATAAAGACCGGGAATCGTCATCAATACTTCGGCAAAGCGCATTAAGATACTGTCAATCCAACTACCGAAATAACCAGATATGCCTCCGATCAACAATCCCAATGGGAAAGAAATTGCTATTCCTACTAAACCGATGCAGAGGCTAATTCTGCTGCCGTGGACTAAGCGACTGAATTGATCGCGAGCTTGTTCATCGGTGCCTAAAATGTTAATTTGGCCTTCTCCTGTAGTACCAAACAGGTGCCTGTCAAAAGGCAAAATTCCTAAAAATTTATAGGGGGAAGCTTTGACAAACAAACCGACAGCAGAGGGTTTTTGCCAGTCTACTATTACCTCGCGAGCGCCGGTATCCGCCTCCACTGGGCCCTGAGTAGTCGGATAAACGTGGGGCCCGATAAATCGCCCGTCTGGGGTGGTTAAATAAATCTGAGTCGGCGGCAGTAATGAACCGTTTAATAGAGAGTCATAGGGGTCGTAAGGTGCCACAAATTCGGCAAAAAGTGCGACTGTATAAAAAATTAACAGTAGCACGGCTCCTAAGCGAGCTAGAGGATTTTTTCTAAGATTTTGCCACCATTTCATAATTTTTTAGGTTTGAGATTTTTAGTTGGTTCGTAGTAAAGACTAAAGTTCTTAAAGTTCTTTGTAGAGACTTTAGTTTTTTTTCAATGGACTCAGCAGCCAAAACTTAATTCCTGAATCATAAAAGTTTTCATAACTGAATTACTTACTACAAAAATTAGACTACTTTTGTTCATCTGCTACCAAGATTATTCTACTTTCCTCTTCTGATATTTTTCCCAATTCCTCGCCGCTAAAAGGATTGTAGAAAAACGATCCTGTTTGCGGCGGCAATTTGGGATTGAGTACAATTTCTACTATACTTTTTACTACCCCACTTAGCGGAATTGCCAGGATAACTCCTAATAACCCTCCCACTCTGCCTCCTAACAGCAAAGCTGTGAAAATAATTACCGGGCTCAATCCGGTGAGATTGCCCATGATTCGGGGAGCTACTAAATTATCCTTGATTTGCTGGAGACCGATCGCCACTACCAACACTTGCAGCGCCAGCCACCAATCAATAAACGCTACAATTATACTAACAGTGCCAATTCCCAAAGTTGCTCCAATAAACGGAATTATTTCCGTCAATCCTATAAATACCGCAAACAACAGAAAAAACGGAACTTGCAGCCACCAAAAAGCCAGACTCAACGAGAGGGCCATAAATAGTCCCAGCAATAACTGTCCCGATACGAATCGCTGGAGGTTTCGCTGCAAAGTCTCTGTTAAAACATAGCGAATGTCTGGGGAAAAAATGCTGGTCAAACCCTGCCACACTCTTTGCCCGTCTAGGAGCATATAAAAGGAAATCACCACAATAAAAATTAAGTCCAAAAACCAGTTAACAGTACCTACAACTAAGCCTAAACCCGTACCGGCGATCGCCTGGACTTGTCCCTGGACTCTAGCTGACAGTTGCTGCTCCAATATTTGCACGTCAAACGGTAAATTGCGATCGGCACTCCAGGCTTGAAATTCACCTAGCTGCAGCCGCCCCGACTCCAGCAATTCCGGCAACCTCACCCCCAACTGGCTCGCTTGGTTGAACACCGGCGGCACAATAGTTAAACCAATTACTACTACTATCACACCCGCAGTTAAATAAACCAGCCCTGCTGCTACTCCCCGTGGCAAAAATACTTGCAGTCTTTTTACTGCATAATTTAATAAAAATGCAATGAGTCCCGCGGTTACTAAAATGCTGACCAGTTCCCCAACATAGCTGATAGCAGTTAGGGTAAACCATCCCGTTACTAGCACTAGCAGCCAAGTAATTAGAAACTGTTGGAGGGGAGAAAAGAGACTATTCATTTTGATTTTTTTTAAATAAAGTCGCACAAATTTTTTAAGAGTTGTGCCGTATTATACAGTAAACACATGAGAGTATAGGTTACGAATAATCAGTTCAAGATTAGACTGACTTTTCTGAGCATTGATAGATAGTTGATGCCCAAGCCACTTGGGGAGAGACAATGCCAGCCCGATCGACCCCACGCTGGGGAATCACGCTCATATTCAGTATGCCCCAGAGGCAGATCAAATTAAATGTCATCGAACAAACTTTGATCAAAGTTAATCAAAATCGCCATTGTAGGGTGAAACGCCGCCACACTCACCCAAAAGGAGGAAGCGTTAATCCAGAGGCCCTCCGCTACAATGAACTAAATAATATCGTAATCTTTCTTTACAATATACAAAAGCACAGGCTCATACTGGCGAGAGGAACTACCGTGACTAATCAAGTTTTTTCAGAAGCCGAAGAAAAGCAACCCCTTCCCCCCGTGGAGAGCGGGCGCGAGAGGAACTCAGCAGTGGATGTAGCTGAAAGTGAAGTCTCAGACAACTCTCGCTGGCAATTCTCCGCTGACGAAGATGAACGAGAAGTTGCGCTGGAAGTTCCAGAAATCGAGGCGGAACAAGTTTGGGAACCAGAAGCAACTGAAGTTGGGCCCCGCAAAGAAATCAGGTGGCCTGCCTTGTTGGCAGGCGCAGGGATTGGTGTGGCTGCAACGTTGCTAGCAGTAAACTTGACTGGGGGGAATCAGAGTTCGCCTCCTGCCGCTCCAATTCCTCCGGTAACTCAGCAGGCGACGGCTCCGACTGTGACAGTGGCGCCTGTGGAATCTGCCCAGGTGGGTGAAACTCTGGAAGCGACGGGCACCGTAGCAGCCTATGACTTGCTGCCAGTGTTGCCACAAGCCAACGGTTTGCAAATCAAGCAGGTGTTGGTGAATGAAGGGGATGTGGTAGAAAAAGGTCAGACGATGGCGGTTTTGGACGATTCGGTGCTACGATCGCAAATTGCCGAAGCGCTGGCGGGAGTACAATCGGCCAATTCTACCGTAGAACAAGCCCAAGCTCAGGTACAGCAAGCCGAGTCAGCCCAACAAGAAGCCCAAGCCGGCGTTGCTCAAGCCCAAGCTGGCGTTGAAAAAGCCATCGCTGACGCAGCGCAAGCCAAAACAGGCGTCGGGCAAGCAAGGGCCGGTGTGGAACAAGCTAAAGCCGGTGTCACTCAAGCTAAAGCCGGCATTGCCTCCGCTCAGGCTAAATTAGATCAAGCTCAAAGAGAAGTAAATCGCACCCAAGATTTGGCTGCTCAGGGAGTAATTAGTCAGCAAGATTTGGAAAGGCGAAAGACGGAACGGCAGACTGCTGTTCAAGATTTGAACAAAGCTAAAGCTGACTTGAATACAGCTTTGCAAGAACAGAATAAAGCAGCCGAAGAAGTGCAATCTTCTATTGCTAGAGTAGCTACTGCTGAAGCTAATATCAGTACGGCTAGAGCGGCTCTCGCCAGCGCTCGTGCTAAAGTGAATACGGCCGGAGCAAGTGTCAGCAGTGCCAGAGCAAATGTCGGAAATAACGCAGCAAGTGTCCGCAGCAATGATGCACAAGTCAAACAGTTACAAACTCAACTAGAACAAACAATTGTTCGAGCACCCGATAGCGGCACTGTGGCTGAAAGAATTGGTCGAGTTGGCGATGTTTCTTCGGGAAGTCAAAAACTATTTTCGATTATTCGGGGCAACAAGCTGGAACTACAATTGAAAGTACCGGAAACTCAGATTTCGCAAGTGCGGCCGGGAACAGCAGTGCAAATTACTTCGGATTCTGACAAGCGGATTAAGTTGTCAGGAACTGTGCGAGAGATTTCGCCGGTAGTTGACACGCAAAATCGGCAAGCTACGGTGAAGATTGATTTGCCGACAAGCGAGTTTTTGCGATCGGGAATGTTTTTGCGCGCATCCATTTCGACGACAACGGCTCAAGGTTTGAAAGTCCCTGCTAAAGCTATTTTGCCGCAACCTGACGGCAGTTCTCTGGTTTATAAACTTGTGGGCGAGGACAAGGTGCAGGCTCAACCTGTGGAAGTTGGGGAAATTTCTGGGGGTGCTGTGGGCGATTTGACTGCTGCTAAGGTGGTGGTTAAAAAGGGTTTGAAGGCGGGCGATCGGGTTGTTGTTACTGGGACTGGTTTTCTTAAGGATGGCGCTGAGGTTAAGGTTGGTAAATAGTTATTGGTTAGGGTTATTTAGAGTTAGGGTTATTTAGAGATGATTGCCTTTTTTTTACCGCAGATGAAGGCAGATAAACCCCGATGAACGCAGATAACCACTTCCAATATTTCGATTACGCAGGTCTACGGGCATTGCATAATTAAAGCGATGATATTGAGGTTAATCACCCCCTGATAGTGGATCTATTGATAACCAATCGTGGCGATAGAATTCATTTAGGATCTTAGCTCATAAGCTGTTGCACATTTAAACTGTGAACTAAAATTTGATAAAGTTCTTGTGGGGAGTAGGGGTTGGGCGTCTCGCCCGCACAAAAAATACGATTTAGATGCACAACAGCTTACTCATTTTTTATGAGACCCCGTAGAATCTGATCCCCCCTAACCCCCCTTAATAAGGGGGGGACAAGATTCTTCTCAAAGTCAACCCCTACTCCCCTTATTAAGGGGGATTTAGGGGGATCGAGATATGTGCAACTTCACCTTAAATGGGTATCAGGAGATAAGATTAGAAATAATATCAATTATTGTTGCGCCGGAATGATATCAAATCCGCGCTTCATCGACCTGATAAAGTCGCATCAAGCTGCCAACAAATATAGCGAATTTTCACTTTTTTGACCCCTAGTCAACAGTCAACAGTCAACAGTCAACTATCATGGATATCTGTTCGTAGCGGCAACCTGACGGTAAAGGTTGCCCCTTGTCCCTCACCCGGACTTGTTGCAGTAACAGTACCGCCGTGGAGTTCTACTAAATGACGGACGATCGACAGTCCTAGCCCCAATCCAGAGTCTCTGCGAGAGTAGCTACTATCTGCCTGACGGAAGCGATCGAACACATAGGGGAGAAAATCAGGGTGAATGCCCTTACCAGTATCGCTAACTTGGATTTGAGCCATTCCATCTATGTAGTCTAATGTGATGTCAATCCTTCCTCCGCCTGGGGTGAATTTAATCGCGTTTGAAAGTAGATTCCACACCACTTGTTGTAAGCGACTTGGATCGCCCAAAATCTTTGGTTTTAAATGACTTAGCCTGGATTCAATTTTAATATTTTTGGCTTCTGCTGCGAAACGAATTACCCCGATCGCATTTTCAACCAGTGGATTGATCTCAACTTCAGAAGCATTGAGCCGAAATTGGCCTGTGGTAATCCGCGAAACGTCTAATATGTCATCGATGAGCTGGTTTTGTGCTTTGGCGGCGCGCTCGATCGTTTTTAGCGCCTCGTCGGTTTTAGCCTTGTCAAATTTTTTCAGGCGCAGCAACTGTGCCCAGCCAATCATTGCATTGAGCGGCGTCCGCAGTTCGTGAGAGAGGACGGACAAAAACTCATCTTTGACGCGGTTGGCCTCCTCAGCAGCCGCACGAGCCAATTGTTCTTGAATCCGAAGGCTGCGTTCTGTCTCCAACTGTTTTTGCTCGGTGATATCCTCGATCGCCAACAGAATCATATGTGTATCGCCCACCGGAGGCATTTTGCGCCCATTGAGTCGCATTATTTTATGCCCGATCTCCTCAAAGTCATGCTCGACCTCAAAATTTTGAAACTGGGGATTACCTGCCAGAATTTCTTTGAGGAGCGATCGCAACTTGGGAATATTCCACTGTCCATTACCCAGATCGAACACTGACCGGTGCTCTGTTTCGCTCGGCGCCACCTGAAACGTCTCGTAGAAAGAACGATTGGCAGTGAGCGCCTGCAGGTTGAGATCTAACACTAGCAACGGTTGCACCACGGTATCCACGATCGTTTCGGCGTAATTTTTCGCTTCCATCAAATGCTGGGCGCTCACTTTTAGATCGTTGATATCGACCAACATCAGCACCACCCCATCAATCTTGTGGTCGAGCGTCCGGTAGGGTCGAATGTGCAGATCGTACCAACGACCGTCTCGATCTTGAACCTCCTGAACTTTCAAATTGAGCGTGCGGATCACGTCTAAAATTGGTTTTTCTAAGTCCGGTATCAGCAACTTGTGAGTGATGTCGCTGAAAGACCGCCCGACATCGCTAGAAATCAAGTTGAAGATACCTTCGATTGCGGGAGTAAACCGGCGGATTCGCAGGTCGCCTCCCAGCATCAGGATCGGAATATTGATGCTGGCCAGCAGATTCTCTAAATCGTTGCTCACCTGAGTGGATTCAAGATTGCGCCGCTGCAATTCGTCATTAATCGTGTTGAGTTCTTCATTGGTTGCCTGAATCTCTTCTTTCGCCGTTTGGAGTTCCTCATTCATGCTTTGCAACTCTTCGTTGCTCGACAAAATCTCTTCGTTGGCGGCTCTCAAATCTTGATTAGCGGCTTGATGTTCTTGGACGATCGCTCCAAGATGTTCTTTAGTGGTTTTCAGTTCCTCTAGCAGCCTTGCAATCTCCTGATTTTCAGCCTGTGAAGGATCAGAGTTGACTCTACCATCGTCAGCAGCAGGCCTTGCAGAGCTCGGAAACTCGTCTTGAAACAACACTAAAAAATAGTCTTTTGCCACAGATCCGGCTTGGAATGGAATCACATTAATTCCGACCTGCCGGATGATCTCGCCATCTTCAACTTCCAACCCTGCCCGTGCGATCGATTGCTTCTGCCGTGAGGCTTCTTGAATTGCAGTTGCCAGTTCCAAGCGCAATCCTTCTTTTGCCATTCTCAGCAAGTTAAAGCTCGCCCTACCGGGAGCCAGTTTTAGGTAGGGATTCGTCTGTCCTCGAAATTGCAGAATCTCGCTGGCTGTATTAATCACCACCCCGACAGGGGCGTAGTGATTCAAAACAATGCGATCTGCCTCTTTATCCATTTCGATTTCGTCCAATTTTTCCGTCTGCTGCGGTGGAGCGTTGGGGGGTGTCAGAGAATAGCTACTAGCATTTAAATCCATGCTGAGCCAATGCGATAGCTGTTTTTTAGTATAAATTTTATTCTTTTTGTCGAATAGCGCAAACAATTCTGAAAACTCACCAACCGTTTCCGAAGTGCCTAACAGCAAAAAGCCCCCGGGCCCAAGCCCATAGTGGAACATTGGCAGCAGTTTTTTCTGCAACTGGGGCCCCAGATAGATCAGCACGTTCCGACAGGTAATCAAATCCATCCGGGAAAATGGCGGATCGCCGATCAGGTTTTGTCTAGCAAAGACGCAGAGTTCCCGCACGGGCTTAGCAATTTGGTATCCGCCCTCGACTTCGACAAAGAACCGATGTAGGCGTTCGAGTGAAATATTGGCGGCTTGGGCGTGGGTATAAAAGCCAGTGCGGGCGGTCACGATCGCATTTTCGCTGATGTCTGTGGCATAAATCTGAATCGGCAGGTTAATAGAGCGAGCTGCTAAAAACTCTAGCAAGCAGATGGCCATCGAGTAAGCTTCTTCACCCGTTGAACAGCCGGCAATCCACATTCGGATCGGTGTTTTCGGCGATTTATCTTTGACGATTTCGGGAAAAACATTGCTGCTTAAGGCCTCAAAGCTTTCGGGGTCGCGGAAAAAGCTGGTGACATGAATTAAGACATCGTGATACAGCGCCGTTACTTCTGTCGGGGTGTTTTGGAGATATTCGGCATAATCTTCGATCCGTTCCAGCTTGTAGAGGAACATCCGCCGATTTATCCGCCGCATCAAGGTGGTTTGCTTGTAGTAAGTAAAGTCAACTCCTGTAGCCGCCCGCAGCAAACTGTAGATAATGGCGATCGCATCTTTACTGCTGATCGCTCCTTCGCTGGTGATCGCATCTTTACTGGTGATCGATTCTATCAAAGGCCGATCGCTCATGTAGGGATGACTGCCGATCTCTGCTATTTTCTGGGCAATTTGTTTCGGTGGCAAGATAAAGTCTACCTGACCCGTAGCCACCGCAGTATTCGGCATACTGCTCACTTGTGCCGAATCTTCACATTGGGCAAAAGTAATACCGCCCGCGGCCTTAATCGCTTTTAACCCTTGGGCACCATCGCTGTCGCCCCCGGACAAAATGACACCGATGGCTTTGTTCCCTCGTTCTTGGGCGAGGGAAAACAGAAAAATATCGACGGACATAAATATGCCCTTTCCTCTGCCGCGAGGCGTTAGCTTCAGCACTGATCGATCGACCATGGTCATGCTTACATTCGGGGGGATAACGTAGACCTGATTCGGTGTTATGACCATCCCATCTGTCACCTCATGCACGGGCATCTGGGTCGATCGAGCCAGAATCACACTCAACACACTTCCCTGGCTCGGCAACATATGCTGAATTATTACAAACGCCATGCCAGTGTTGATCGGCAAATGGCTCAGTATTTCCATAAAGGCTTCCAATCCACCTGCAGATGCTCCTATTCCGACTACAGGAAATAGGTCGTTTTGATTGTTCTGCTTTTGAGCTGTTTTGATACCAGCTTTAGGTTGAGATTTTTTGAAATACTTATTACGACTCATTTTTTTTACTAGATATATAGCTAGCGGCGTATTATAGTTATTTTGATTGTATATTTGTGATATATATATATATATATATATCAAAATGAATAAATGAGTCATCTACCTGCCGATATAATCTCTACGCGAACTCCGCCGGTGCGCTCAAGCGATTTTAAAATCCTTATTTTGGAGTTCCATTTCCTAGTGGGGGACAAGATTGAAACGGGAAATCCCTTATAAATTGTACTAATTGTACTGTTAAGAGTAAAGAATCAGTGAACTTTCCAGATTCTGCGATCGTAGCAATTCTATGAATGTTTGCGATCGAGTAGAGTTCCCTAAATGCCGCAACTCATCAATAAACTGCCAACCGGAATCTTTTGGACTCTTCTCAAGCAACAGAACACCATACAGAACCGTAATTAATCTCGTTTTTATGCAGGTTGTGGCGATTAAGAGCGGGATAGCTTCGCTTCACGCAAATTCGCTAGCGCCGCGTCGATATAAATTATCTCTGGATTATTTTTTTAACTCCTTCATCACTGCTTGCTGGGGCATTTTTACCTTTTGATTCCTTTCCCGAGTATCGTCGGTTAGCGGTTGCCAAGATTGATCAAATTCAGCAATTACTTTCTGAACTTCTTCTGGTGTTGAAGTTTGAGGCTGTTAATTAGCAGACACAATCTAGTAACAGAATTTTTTTTTATTTTCCCAAAATCTCGTAATTTGTGCTAAAAACTTAAAGAAAAGTAACAAAAATATATTTTAATTGACTTAGAGAAATTAGGGAAATCCAAGCAGCGCTGCAAAGTTCGGATTCTCAAGACAGGCTGCCGGGGGTAACGGCTGTGAGAAAGTGCGACTCTGCGGTGGTGCGATCGATGTTGGTGAGGAAAGTGAACGATGGGGAGTTTATGGTGCGATCGTTCGTGGCGATGGGATGGCGGCAGACTCAAAGTGCGGAAGCTTTGGCGACGCTGTTAAAAATGATGCAGTGCGATCGCGATCGGAATGTGCCTGCAGAAGCCGCTAACTCTTTGTCAATGTTCGGAAGCGAGGCGATTGCTCATTTCGTGGCAGCTTTTCGTCGCGATGACAATTTGCTCGTCCGCCACAGTGCATGGCTCGGCTGTGCGATCGGCTGCCGCCCAAAATTGATTGTCAAAATGCTATACTCAAAATCAGAAAATAGTTGTATAATGTTTTTCTAGTCGTTTTTTACCGCTGCGCCTCCAAAGTGAAAGCAGGTAAAAACAGCTAAAAAACACTAAGCGCGGGCGTAATTCAGTGGTAGAATGTCAGCTTCCCATGCTGAACGTCGTGGGTTCGAGTCCCACCGTCCGCTTTGACTGAATTTTCATAGAATTATGAAAATTAATTAGTGCTATCAATTCAATCTATGGCTTATTTCTTAACCGCTGCTTTATATAAGTTCGTTGAACTACCGGATTTTGCTGAGCTGAAAGCACCGCTACTCGATTGTTGCAACAACAACAACGTCAAAGGCACTATCTTGCTAGCTCAAGAAGGCATTAATGGCACTATCGCAGGCTCGTCCGAGGGCGTACACGCAGTGCTGGCATTCTTGCGTAGTGACCCGCGTTTTGCGGATCTGGTACACAAGGAATCTTTCTCGGAAAAAGCACCTTTTTACCGCCTGAAAATACGCTTGAAGCGCGAAATCGTCACGATGGGAGTACCGGACATTAATCCCCGCCTCATGGCTGGCCAATATGTTAAGCCTGATGAGTGGAATAAGCTGCTTGACGATCCCGATGTTGTCGTGGTTGATGTGCGTAACGATTTCGAGGTATCTATGGGTACTTTTGAAGGCGCTATTAATCCCAAAACAAAAAGCTTTTCTGAGTTACCTGAATGGGTGCTGCGAGAAACTGCTTTACGCAATAAACCCAAGGTGGCAATGTTTTGCACGGGTGGTATTCGCTGCGAGAAATCTACTGCTTTTTTGCGTACTCAAGGTTTTGAGGAAGTCTATCATCTCGAAGGCGGGATTTTAAAATATTTGGAAACAGTACCGGAAGCAGAAAGTCGTTGGGAAGGTGAATGTTTTGTGTTTGATGAACGGGTTTCTGTTGGTCAGGACTTAAAGCCGGGAAACTATGAACTTTGTCGCGGTTGTCGTCACCCGATTAGTCAGGAAGATAAGGCTTCTGAATTATTTGTACTTGGTGTGAGTTGTCCTCATTGTCATGACTCAAAAACTGAAACTAAAAAACAAGCTTTATCTGAACGTCAACGTCAGATTGAGCTTGCTAAGCGTCGCAACCAAGTACATATAGGCGCGCGCTACGATGCGAAGGAAAAAGTAGATGAGGCCTGCGACTAATAGTATTCACTAAGCTCAAAGAAACCCGGTTTCTACGAAAAATCTTGTTTCGCGACAAGAAATCTACGAAGAAATGGGGTTTCTGACCCGAAAATCCCGATCGTGCGATCGACTAATTATATCGTTTCCGGTTTCATCGGAATAATAAAATTGAGTCAAAGCTTAACACTCAACCATTCAGTTTTTCGACCCGCCCGTCAACAGTTAACAGTCAACAGTCAACACTAATTCCGGTGCAACCGGAATTGATATTATATGTTAGCAACATACCCGATTTTGTATTCCTTCCGCCGCTGTCCCTATGCTATGCGCGCGCGCTTGGCCTTGATGGTTAGCAATCGGGTGTGTGAGTTGAGGGAAGTTGTTTTGCGAGACAAACCACCAGAGATGTTGGAGGTATCTCCCAAAGGTACAGTACCAATATTAATGGATGTTGACGGGCGGGTTCTAGATCAAAGTATCGATATCATGTTGTGGGCATTGAGACAATATGATCCTGAAAAATGGTTGATGCCACAGCAAGGTTATCTTACAGAAATGCTGGAACTAATTGCTCTATTTGATGATAGGTTTAAATATCATCTTGACCGTTATAAGTACCCGGATCGCTATCCCGGTGTTGATGCCCAAGTACATCGCTATGAAGGTTCTTTATTCCTGGAAAAACTCAACTCACAGTTAAGTGCCACTAAATATTTATTTGGTAACAATGTAGCATTGGCTGATATGGCGATCGCACCTTTTGTTCGTCAATTTGCTCATACAGATCAAACTTGGTTCAACGAACAGCCTTGGCCGGCGCTACAAGCTTGGTTAGCAGAGTTTACAGACTCTCAAATTTATAGCAGTGTTATGCAGAAATACCCGAAATGGGAATCCGGTAATGCAGGCGTTGTTTTTCCTTGATCGTAAGTAGGTATTCTTATTCGCTGCCCGGATATTTATTGAATACCAAAATGTTAGTTACCATGCTAAACTTATTGTTTTCCGAATAGATGATTGACTGTCATTTGACTAAAACAGCGAGGCAGGCGAAAATCGCATCTTGCTAATTTTTTTAAGGTGAAAGGATGTACTGTATTCTAGTAAGTATTGTCAGGCTAAAACTATGATTGATGTTGGTTCATTAGTTCGATCGCCCCGAAGCGATTTGGGAGTCGGAAAAGTTGTCGAGGTATCGCGTACCGATGCCGTAGTTGAATATTTTTGCTCAGTTAAAAACCGCATCCGCAAAACTGTGCCCTTAAGTCTACTGCAAGAAGCTAGACTTCAGCGCCAAACCCGCTGCTACCTCTGGAGTACAACTCAGGAAAGATGGATAATTGGGCGAGTTTATGACTGGGATGAAGATAAATTAGAGTACGAAATTGACCTGCCCGACAGCCAAAGTTTGCAAGCTGTTGAAACCGAACTTTACGTTCGCTGCAATATCCCGATCGCCGATCCGATCGACATTTTAGCAGTCAAAGGCCAAGAAACGCCGTATTTTCACGATCGGCGATTGGCATTCGTTCAATCTGCGATCGAACAGCGGGCCGTCAGCCGCGGCATGACGGGTTTAATTTCTGCTAATATAGACCTCTATCCGCACCAAGTTGAAGTCGTCCGGCGCGTCCTAGAAGACCCAATCGTGCGCTATTTATTAGCCGACGAACCAGGACTGGGAAAAACAGTAGAAGCCGGGACAATTCTCCGCCAATTTCTGCTAGATGAACCCAACGGACGCGCTGTGGTACTGGTTCCGAAATACTTGCTCGAACAGTGGCGGCAGGAGTTGGAAAATAAATTCTATTTGTCTCATTTTGCTGACCGAGTGCAGCTTGCTGCTGTCAGCGACATCAATCAAATTAGCCGCAACGCTAACCTAGATTTTCTGATTGTGGATGAAGCGCATGATGTTGCAGCAATGGCAAATTCGAGCGATCGTACTCAGCAGCAGTCCTTTGAACTCTGTCAAAAACTAGCTCAGAAAAGCAAAAATGTATTGTTATTATCTGCAAGGCCAGTTCTCGGCCACGAGCAAGATTTTCTAACGATGCTGCATTTGCTAGATCCGACAACTTACCGTCTTGATGACCTGGAAAGCTTCAAAGAACAGGTTAAAAACCGTCAAGAAATCGGCAGCGCTTTGCTAGATTTTCGAGAAAATGCCAAGCCTGCTGTTTTGCAAACAAAACTAGCTCAACTTCGCACTATTTTTGCCAAAGACGATTATTTAATCGGATTAGCAACAGAGTTAGAAAGTTGTTTGAAAACTAAAGAAACCGCAGAACAGGCTCGCCTTGTCCAAGCTATTCGTACTCACGTTAGAGATACCTATCGCCTGCATCGTCGCATCCTTCGCAACCGCCGGGATGCGGTTGAGGATGTGATTTTCGATCGAGATGCTGTCCCCAAAACTGAGTACGATCTGAATGATGAACAGTGGTCGGAAATTCAAACTGTACTCGATAAATGGCGTACAGTCGCTCCCAAGTCGAGCGAATATCAGAGAATATTTCTGCTATTTTTCCGCGCTTCTGGTACTTGGCTGAATGTTTTAGAACGGGTTGTCAAAGCTCGTTTGCAGAAAAAATCGACTCCTGAACTCGATCGCGAATTTGGACAAAACGACACGGCAATTTTGACCAAAACTGCGCTGTTTCCCGAAGAAAGGGAAATGCTGGAAACCTTGCTCAATACCCTGGAAAAGCCCCAGGA
Organism: Microcoleus sp. AT3-A2; assembly: GCF_036705685.1. Taxonomy (NCBI): domain Bacteria; kingdom Bacillati; phylum Cyanobacteriota; class Cyanophyceae; order Oscillatoriales; family Microcoleaceae; genus Microcoleus; species Microcoleus sp. AT3-A2. The sequence goes on along the minus strand of NZ_JAUBVF010000011.1, from coordinate 117,290 downwards.
AGGAGTCGATCGACTGAGTTTGTTACGAATCGCGATTCTCCGATTTCTGGCAGTTGCTTTGAAGGTTCCGCGCGAGTATCACAGCAAACCTCGCGATTTGCTGTCGAGAATTCAACAGCAAATTAAACGGCCGATTCCAGGCGAACGTTTCCCGAAAATTGTGATTTTTACCAGTTTTACTGCAAGTTGTAAAGAGATTGCGGAAAATTTAGCTAAAATCTTTGGTAAAAATGCGATCGCCAGCCATGACGCCAGCAAATCGGCTGATGATGTTGAGGCTAGTCTCAAGCGGTTTAAGACAGAGCCGCATTGTTTTATCTTAGTGTGCGATCGATCTGCCGAAGCAGGGGTAAATCTGCAATTGACAGATTGGTTAGTTCACTTCGATTTGCCGTGGTTTCCCAACCAGCTAGAACAAAGACTCGGCAGAGTCGATCGCATTGGTAGCAAAATGGGGGTGCAATTTTGTTTGTTTGCAGGCCCGGATATGCCGGAGAGTCCCCACGAAGCTTGGTTTCAAGTTTTAAAAGATGGGTTTGATATCTTCAACAAATCTATTGCCAGCCTTCAGTTTTATGCTGAGGAAAAACTTCTCAAACTTGAAGAAAAGTTGTTTGCTGAGGGAGGCAAGGGCTTATCCAGCGAAATTGAAGCGATTAAAACTGAAATCGAACAAGAGAAAATCAAAATTGACGAACAGTACGTTCTCGATGAAATTGATACTCTTGATGACAGCGCATCTCAGTATTTTGAATCTCTCGACAACTGCGATGCTAAGCATAAAGAAATGCAGAGGGCTACTGAAGGTTGGTTGTGTCAAGCTCTTCACTTCAAACAAATCGAACATCCGAGTATATCGGGGTTGATGCGCTATAAACCTACTCAAAAAACGTTAATCCCCTCGAATGATTTGATGACCAGATTGGTTCCTTATTGCCAGCAATATGGCAGTTACAATCGCCGTATTGCTTATCAGAATGCGGATGTGGCTCTTTACCGCATTGGTGAGGGATTGATCGATGCCATTAGCTCTTATATTCGCTGGGACGATCGCGGTCAAGCTTTTGCCATGTGGCGGCATGATGAAAGTTGGGATGCTGCGCCTGGGAAGGAGTGGTTTGGCTTTCAGTTTAATTATTCAATCCAGACTGATGTGCAGCCTGCCGAGCAAGTTTTGCAAGCACAAAACATCGAAAATTACAACTTGAAAGCTTTGCAGCGCCGCGCTGATGCTCTGTTTATCCCAACTTTTGAAACTGTGTTTGTAGATGCTCGCAGCGAGCAGATGTCTCTGGTGGAAGATGCGGAACTTCTGGCGATTTTGCAGCGGGGTTATAAGGGGAAAGGCGGGCCGAATCGGGATTACAATTTGTCGAAAAATCGCACGTCGCTGATTGACAGTTTTGTCGATCCGCTAGAATGGGATGATTTTTGTCAAAAGGGACGGGTGGTATCGGAGGAATTGCTGCGCGGGCGATCGGCTTTTGTGGAAATGTGCGATCGATCTGCTGTTACTGCTGCTATCCAACTAGAAAACCGGGTGAATCAATTGCAATTGCGATTGAATCGACTTTCTAAATCCGAACAACTTTTAGAATCGGTTTTGGCTGAGGAAATCAATACCGAAAGCTTGTTGAGTGAAGCGGTTTTAGCTGGTATTCGCCGCCCGCACATGACTCTTGAGTCTGTGGGATTTATTGTGATTTCTGGGCGTCCTCCTGTAAAGTCGGAGGATGAAGGATAATTTGTTTGAGAGGGCGATCGCTCTTTTTGACCCGATTCGGAAGCACAGGCGAGACGCCCGTGCCACGATAGACGGATATGGATCAAAGGGCGATCGCTTTTTATTTAATCAAACTGTAAGAGTGAAAACAGCTTTAGGGTGGAAAGTAGCGATAAATATCTTTCCGGTGAAGAACTCTTGCAAAAGTAACTGTTTCGCCATCAAAATAAAAACCTATTCGATAGTCGCCAACCCGAAACCGATACGCATTATCATCGCCTTTCAATTTTTTTTAAGTTAACTATTGTCTGTAAATCATTAACATTGGGAATTTCCCCAAAAGCAAACTCCTTGATTTGCTGAAAAACAGGCGTACTTTTAAGAGTTTTTAAATCCTTCACAAAACTGGGCAGATATTCTACTTTCATTCTGTTTCCAGTTCTGCAAGCGCTTGCCGTAAATTTAACGGCTTTTCATTTTTTACTTCGCGCATAGCCAACAGAAGTCCTCTATCTTCGATAGCTTCTAGGAAATACTGATAGTCGGTATAATCTAGAATGACTTGACTAATGTTGCCTTCGGCATCTAATATTAATTTTTTGGCAAGTGGATAATCTTCTATCTTCATATAATTTTATGTTGAGATGAGTTGGGAGGAAATGATGGTTCTATTTTAACAGCGATTTTTTTTACAAGGTTTGATGATGGTCGATTCCCTACGGGATAGCTACGCTTCACGCTTTTTTTGAACCGCAGATGCAGACGGATAAACGGGGATGGACGCAGATGGATGAAAGGGATATCGTACTTACGGACTAAACCTCCTCAAAAATCGCGCCTCGCTGCTGTAGATTCACCTGCGTCTCCTCATCGATTCCTGAATTGTTCCCAAATCGGGCTGACTCGACATTCGCACCGCTGAAATTAGTATTTGTTAAGTTCACTTCCAGCAGATTGGCGCCGCTCAAATTGGCACCGCTGAGGTTAGCTAAAGCTAGACTTGCTTTGTGCAAATCTGCGCCACTTAAATCAGCATTTCCTAAGAAAGCCCCACTCAAATCTGCACCGCCGAATTTGGCATTTTGCAGGTTGGCGTCGCTGAAATCGGCATCGCTTAAGTTTGCACCCCGGAAATTTGCCCGATCGAGATTTGCGCTGCTAAAATCCACTGCACTTAAAGTCGTTCCGCGCAAGCTGCTACCCGCGAAATCTAGTGCTGGATTGAGATTGGCGATTTGGGCCAACTCCACAAAGTTGTCGGTTTCAGCGGAGATTATGCGATCGACCATTTCCTGCAATTGAGATTCAGCTTCCGGGACTATTTCCACTTGGCGCGGTTCAACCGGAGGCAAATTGTAGGACAATAGCGCCCAACTGAGGGCAGGTTGGAGTTTATTTGCTTGCAGGTATATAGTCAGGATTCTTTCTAAAACCGAATGTTGATTTGGCGTAATATCGTGCGGCCACAAACCCTCCGCATCTGTGAGATTAATATCTTCTTTAGCAACTTCAAAAGCCGCCGCCATCCGAAATTCTTTGCCAGCCAATTCTCCCAGCTTAGCACTTTTTAGCAAACCTTTTAATACTGATTTGCCCTGTTCTACTGCAAAAATCCAAGCTGGCGTTTTATCATCGCTGATTGTGGAAACGTGACAAAATATGCTCTCTGTTTCCTTAATTTTTTCCGCCTTCTCCCCGCCCTCAACTCCCCGCTGACTTTCAGTTACTAAATTTTCTGCACTGCTTTGAATGGGCAGGCTTTCTCCTATCGGCAAAAGCTTGAAAGAACCGACTAACTGACGTGATGCTACGGGAATTTCGCAGTTTTCTAGATAGAGTTTGAGCGTCCCGCCTTGCAGACCAAATTTGACGCGACCACCTAGCAGGGGTTCCCAATGCTCGTTAAAATTCAGGCTCAAGTGAATGTCTAGCTGCTGGGTTTGGGGTGCAACCGATGGAACTGGGATTGCTTCTAATTGCATCCACAAGCAATCTGGGTATTTGTTGTGAGACTCTAGCGATCGCATATCGGGTAGAATTGCTGGCACTACCAGCCTGTAATTGATATTTAAATTAGTTTATCATCTCTATTTTATCACAACACAGTTGTTTTTATGGGGCTAAAATTGTAAATTTTGTTTAATTCTCTCCGCCCTTCATTGGTTTTGCTGAATTTGGCTTTTTACCCAAGTGCGAAATGCTTTCACTAATTCCAAATAGTCCATTGTTTCTGCTTGTTCCAAAAATCTGACAATCTCTAATATCGGTAAGCTGGGAAAGGCTAAACTGATCTCGCCCTCAACGTATTCTCCATTTTCTAATCTGTTGATTCTGAGTCGCGATCCATTATAAATCCAAACTTCCGGCACTCCCAGATCCGCATAAACCTGCAAGCTATTTTCCGAACGGCTGGTAATATCAATTTCCACCACTAAATCCGGCGGCGGATCTTGAGCCAGGTCGATTCTTTTTTTGCCTTTAACTGCACTAATATTCTGGATGTAAAAACATTCATCAGGTTCTGCACCGCTAAGTTCAGGATGCTTGAATGTGGTAGATCCAAGAGGTTCAATTTTCACATCTAATTCTTCAGCTAAGGTTTCAACAAATCGACCCATTATTGTTTTGAAGCGTTCGTGTTCTGGAGAAGGTACTATAATTTTAAGATTGCCGCGATTATATGTCAGTCGAATTTGCCGATCGCCGATTTCGGCAAGCAAATTTTCGTAGGTTTGCCAACTGATACCCGATAGCTGGACGCTTTGTTCTGGCAGAGCGAGAGTTTGAGCAGTCATAAGGCTACTTTGGTGAAGAGTTCAATCGCACTTTTGCATTATATCATCAATCCGGGCGATGGCTACGCCCCGGCCCCGGCCTACGCACTCCTCACCTTCACTCACCCATCTGCGCCGGAAATACCGCAGATAAATCGAGAGACAAATCTGGGAAACCTGGAATTACCACAACCTCATTCAGCAAAACCACTCGTTTGACTCGATAATCGAAACCACCTCTTTGTTTTTGATAAGGTTCGCTGTGCATTTCCAGTTGAATATCTACCAAATTAAATATCCAATAATCAGAAATTCCCGATTCAGCATAGAGAGATAACTTGGTTCTCCTGTCGTATTTCAAAGTAGAATCAGAAACCTCAATTACCAACAAAATATCAGCGGCTAGAGGGTGAGGAGATAAATAATTGTCAGAACGGCGGGCAATAACTAGATCGGGTTCTGGTTCGCTATCATCAGACAAAATAATCGGTTCCTGTACACGCAGGCGAGCGCGTCTTGCCAGTAAAAGGATTAACTCCTCAACTAAAAGAGTATTGCACTCCGAGTGAAACCTACCTTTAGCAGCCATTTTGATAATTTCTCCACGAATCAATTCAAATCGGTTATCGGACTCAAAAAATCCCAGTTCTGCCAAACGGTGATATTCGGCGATCGAGAATCGTTTTGCAGTTACGGCACTCATAGCTTTTCTTACCCTCTACAATTACCAACCTTTCCAATTAATTCTACTCAAAAATCCCGCCCCGTGCCATCAATTCAACCTTCAGGGCTTCCGAAATTCCGACACAACCAGAAAAATTGGCATTTTTAACCACCGTATTTTTCAAATCAGCGCGGCTCAAATCAGCACCGTTTAAATTCGCACCACTCAAATTAACACCGCTTAAATCAGCATTTCTGAAATCAGTATTTGTCAAATTTGCATTTACTAAAAGCGCATTCGGTAAATAAGCACTGCTCAAATTGGCCCCGGTTAAATTTGCACCGCTCAAATTCGCCCTGGGCAGCTTTGTCCGCAAATCTGCACCGCTTAAATTCGCGCTGCTGAGTTCAGCATCCCGCAAATTAGCATTGCACAAATTAGCATCAATTAAAATAGCAGCGCTCAGCAAAGCACCGCTGAGATCGGCTAAAGTCAAATCTGCGCCTCGGAGGTTGGTTTCGCGCAAATCCGCACCGTTAAAATCAGTGTAGTGCAAGTCAAAACCGCTTAAATTAGCCCCAGCAAAATCCTCAATCAAATTCAAACCAACTGTTTCTGTCAGTTGTACAAAACTCTTATTTTTATCAGTTAAAAACAGTTCCCGGACGATCGCCAATTGCTCCTGTCGGTACTGGTTAGCCTTCTCGTAATCTGCTAAATACTTGTAACCGAGCTTCAAATACTTGAGAGCATTGCGCTCAATGCGATCGTCCTTGCTGGTGCGGGCGATCGACAACTGCTCGTGATAGCATTCGATCGCACCAGGCAAATCACCCTTAGCATCGTAAGCTAGCGCCAAATTGCCCAAAGTTTCCAATTCAGAGCGCCCGTCGCCAGTGTCCCGCGCGATCGCCAAACGCTGTTGCTGGTAATCAATAGCACCAGAAAAATCCTCAAGAGCACAGCAAGCATTGCCCAGATTTCCCAAAGCATTGGCCTCGCCCCGGCGATCGCCAATTTCGCGCGCTAACACCAAATGCTGCTGGTAGCAGTCGATCGCCTGAGCGTAATTTCCCAGGGCTTCGTAAGCTACGCCCATATTACCCAGCGCCGCCCCCGATCGCCGCTTATCGTCCATTGAGCGATACAGCCTCAGCGCTTCCTGCCAAGAATCCAGCGCCGCCTCAAATTGACGCGCCTGATATTGCGAAATCCCCTGCTTGATTAGCTCGCTAGCTTGTTCGCTCATACTGTCAAAATTAGTTAATAACTAAAGTTGATATTAATCGACTCAAAGCGGTAATTGCTAATCGGTAATCGGTAATCGGGGATCAGTATGGCCAATCCCCCTCTCCCCTCCGTATTTTCACATCCGTGAAAAAAAAAAGACAAAAAAAAGAGAGAGCTACCTAAGTAACTCTCTCTGCCATCAGGGTGCATCTACATAACACAATATAACACGCTCGGCATGAGGGGTGTCACCCCCAAACGTGAAGATGTTGTAAAGAAATGTAGATTAATTATAAAGTTACGAGCCAGCGAGAAGGGTAATTCGATTTTAGATTTTAGATTTTGGATTTTGGATTGACCCCACGGATAAATTCGGGGGCTTGTACCATCAAGAAATTCTTGGCCAGAGGGCGGCGGGATCGGGAAAAACCGATCGCCCGCCGCTGTATCCGCTACACGAGTCCCTTAACGAGTTGCTTAGCCTGGGCCGTTAAGCTTCGCCGTCAGCAGCTCATTCGTCAATTTGGGATCGGCTCGGCCGCCCGTTTCCTTCATCACCTTGCCGACAAAAAAGCCCAGCAGCTTAGTTTTACCGGCTCGGTACTGTTCGAGCTCCTTGGGATTGGCTGCCAACACGGCATCGATCGCTCGATCGATCGCCCCAGTATCCGAAATTTGAATCAAACCCTTGCTCTCAACGAACTTCTGAGGCGAACCACCGTTTGCCAGCAACTCTGGCAAAATATCCTTAGCGATTTTGCCGCTGATGGTGCCGGCATCAATTAGCGCCAGCAGTTCTGCTAAATCCTGCGGTTGGAAAGGAATTTCTGCGATCGCCAGCTTTTCATTTTTCAGATAAGCAGTGATATCGCCCATCACCCAATTCGCAGCTTGTTTCGCACCAGCACCGGCGGCGATCGATTTTTCAAAATACTCCGCCACCGCTTTGTCGTCAGTCAGCACCCGCGCGTCGTAGGGAGAAAGACCCAGCTCAGTTTCGTAGCGATTGCGCTTCATTGCCGGCAATTCCGGCAGGTGAGCCTTCCAATCCTGCAATTGCTGAGCCGAAACTTTGATCGGAGGCAAATCCGGTTCCGGGAAATACCGATAATCGCTCGCACCTTCCTTAACCCGCATACTGAAAGTACACTGCTTGTTTTCATCCCACAGCCGGGTTTCTTGGATGATGGTTTCGCCATTTTCCACAGCTTGAATTTGCCGCTCGATCTCATAATCGATCGCCCGTTCGATCGCATTAAAAGAGTTCATATTTTTAATTTCCACCTTCGTGCCGAACTCTTTTCTGCCAACGGGGCGCACCGAAATATTCACGTCGCACCGGAGCGAACCTTCCTGCATATTCCCGTCGCCAACACCGATGTAGCGCACGATCCGGCGCAATTCTTGACCGTATTCGGCAGCTTCCGCGCCCGATCGCAAATCCGGTTCCGAAACAATTTCGATTAGAGGCACACCGGCGCGGTTGTAATCCACCATTGAATAAGTTGAACCGCTCAACCGATCGCTGCCGCCGTGAACCAATTTTCCGGCATCTTCCTCCATGTGCAAGCGAGTGATACCGATTTTTTTTCTAGTAGAATTTCCAGTCTCATCCACGAGTTCAATTTCTAGCCAACCGTTAGTTGCGATCGGCAAATCGAACTGAGAAATTTGATAATTTTTCGGCAAATCGGGATAGAAATATTGCTTGCGGTCAAACTTACTGTAAGGTGCGATTTCGCAGTTGAGAGCCAGCCCTGCTTTCACCGCATACTCCAGCACTTTTTGATTTAATACTGGCAACACTCCAGGCATTCCCATACAAATTGGGTCAATGTTAGTATTTGGAGCATTGCCAAATTCTGTAGAAGAACTGGAGAAAATTTTAGTATTGGTACTTAATTGACAATGAGTTTCGAGGCCGATAATGGCTTCGTACTGAGTTTGGTTTTTTATCGAAGAGGGTGCAGCAGCAGTCATAAGCAATTTTAAAGACTGAATAACTTTAGATTTTATTTTAGCTTTTTATTGACCAAAGTGATTGAAGATTATTTGTAGGTAGGGGCGGTTTCATTGGTGTCAACAAGCGCGTCAAACCCTTTGTTCGGCAGGTTTAAACCCCTATCGGACTTTGAGAAAGCGTGTTTAGTTGAGACATATGGGGTTCTGCATACGCAACACCCTGCTACAGATTCGCGATCGACCCACGCCTGCAGCGACGCCGATCTCCTTTTGATAGCCCGCAAACAACAACCCTGTGCAAAAATATATTTAGCGCCAGCTCCGGCCCACACCCTTCTTTCGGGAGACTTTTAGATCGAGATCGACCAGGATTGCCGATCGATCTGCACCCCAAATCCTTTGACTGGCAGTCTTTAATAACGCCCGCCGCCTCCAACGATCGGCTCCACGCACAGACTAAAAATTAAAAATGTATAATTTAACAGGAAATTACATATTTTTATTTTTTAAACTTTAATTTTGAATTCTCAAAGTAACACTTGCCTAAGTGTCAAAACTATGCCTGAAATTCCAGTTGAAAGTGCCACACTGTTTCAGAACAGCACCACTGAGCTAGAGCAGGCGGAATCAGCCCTCGAACTAGCTTGGAACGAACTCGAAAAACAAACAGCAGAAACCATTGCTCACATTGCCAACCTCGGCTCAGCAAACACACAGGAAATCAGCGATCGCTTGGCCGAGGCGAAGCAACTGCGCCAGCAACTTCAAAGTCAAATAAAACAAGCCAACTCGCGGCTGGAATTTCACCTAAAAAACTCGCCAATGGCAGTTATAGAGTGGGACAGGGAATTTCGGGTAGTGCGGTGGTCGCCAATGGCAGAACAAATATTTGGCTGGAGTGCAGCAGAAGTAATCGGCAAATACTGGCACGAATGGTCAATAGTTCATCAAGAAGACTTCGAGGAAGTGTGCGCCGTCACAAATCAACTGTTACAGCGCAGAGAACCCCGCAACATTTGCCGCAACCGCAACTATACCAAAGATGGCTCGGTAATTTACTGCGAATGGTACAATTCTGCACTAATCGATGAATCGGGAGTAGTTTCAATTCTCTCTTTTGCCAGAGACGTAACGGATCGCCACCGCATTCAAGAAGAACTGCACAGCCGCGAAAAAGCTTTCAGCACCATAGCCGAAAATGCGACCGATATCATCGCCCGGTTCGATCGACAATTCCGCCACCTTTACATCAACCACGCAGTAGAATCAGCAACCGGAAAATCCCCCGCAGAATTGATTGGCAAGAGCAACAGAGAATCAGGAATGCCACCACACTTGTGCGACCTGTGGGACAAGACTTTTTTGAAAGTTTTTGACACCGGCAAACAAGAAACCATAGAATTTGAGTTTCCCACTCCCGATGCCATAAAACATTACCACTGTCGAGTCATTCCCGAGTTTTCTGAAGACAATTCAGTAGAAACAGTTTTATCCATCGCCCGCGACATCACAGAACTAAAACAAGTCGAATCACAGTTGCGACAAAGCGAATCCAAATTTAAAGCCATAGTTGATTCTAACATGATTGGCCTAATTTTTTGGGATCTTAACGGCAGCATTACAGATGCCAATGCCGCCTTTTTAAACACGGTAAACTATACGCGGGACGCTCTGCTTGCAGGAAGAGTTAACTGGCAAGAAATGACACCACCAGAATACGTGAGTATAGATACAGAAAAAGTTGCCGAACTGAAGGCTAGAAATACGGTTGTTCCCTTTGAAAAAGAATTTATACGTTCGGATGGTAGTCGCGTTCCGGTGCTGCTGGGCAGCACATTTTTAGAAGGAACGAAGCAGTTAGGCGTCAGTTTTGTGCTGGACTTAAGCGAGCGCAAGCAGGCAGAAGCCGAACTGCACAAACATCAGCAACTTTTAGAGAGTATTGTTACAACAATACCTAATTTTCTCTACATTTACGATGCAGTAGAAAACAAAAATATTTATGCCAATGAATCGGTCACAGCCATGCTGGGATACACTCCCCAAGAATTGCAAGATTTGGGTACACACGCTGTCGCTAACTTAGTTCATCCCGATGATCTGTTAAAGCTAATTACAGGTATGGAGCGACTAAAACAAAGCAGGAATCCCTATGAAACGAATGACAGAGACTACAGAATCAAACACAAAAATGGGGAATGGCGCTGGGTGCACGCTCGCTCTAAAATTTTCAAAAGAACCCCAGACGGAAAAACGATGCAAATTATCGGTTCCGTACTCGATATCAGCGATCGCAAACAAGCCGAAGAATCATTAAAACAGCAAAAAGAACTGCTGCAAACTATCTTCGACAACGTGCCGATTATGCTCGCATTCTTAGACCAAAACGGTCAAATAAACTGGGTAAACTCCCACTGGGAACAAGTGCTCGGCTGGAGTTTGGCGGAAACCAAAGACCGCGATATCTTGGCGGAATTTTATCCGCAGCCAGAATATCGTCAATATGTTTTGGATGAAATCCAAGCAGCAACTCAGAAGTGGAGCGATTTCAAAACACAAGTTAGAGACGGGCGAATTATCGACACTTCTTGGGCAAATGTTCGCCTTTCCGACGGCAGGTGTATCGGCATTGGTCAAGATATCACCGAACGCAAACGAGTAGAAGCTGAACTCAAAGAACTCAACGAAACTTTAGAGGCTCAAGTTGCCCAGCGTACCGCAGAATTAGAGACTTTTTTTGATGCTTTGCCCGACTACATTTATGTTGTAGAACGGGACAATATGCGCTTGTCTTTTGTCAACCATCCCCTTGCCGAATTTTCTGGCTTCGACAGCAGGCAGCAGATGCAGGGCAAAACTATTTTTGAGTGCTATCCCAGCGAACTCACAGAACGATTTTGCCGCGAAAATTTGCACGTCTTTGAATCAAGTAAAACTCTGCATTACGAGGAAAAATTTGTAAGACCGGGTGGCAATGCTTACTTCGACACGTTTAAAATTCCGCTGAGAAATCTCAACGGCGAGGTTTATGCTTTAATTGGGACTGCTCGCGATATCACTGAGTTGGTAGAGACAAAACAAGCTTTGTCAGAACGCACAGAGCAATTAGAAGCTGCCAATCAAGAATTAGAATCTTTTTCTTACTCAGTTTCCCACGACTTGCGCGCACCTTTGCGACACATTTCAGGTTTTGTAGAAGCTTTGAAGCAGCGACTAGAATTAACTGAGGCTTTGAGCGATCGCAAAATAGTTCACTATATGGAAGTAATTGAAGACAGCAGCCAAAAAATGAGCCTGTTGATTGACGGTTTGCTCGCCCTGTCGCGGGTGAGTCGCACCGAGTTGAGGCAAATTCCGATCGATCTGAGCCGTTTGGTACAAAATGCGATTAAATTGACTAAACCACCAACTGTCGCAGATCCGGCCCAAACTCCCCACAGCGTTGAATTTGCCGTCGGAGATTTGCCGAAAGTAATGGGAGATCCAACCTTGCTGCAACAGGTGTTCAGCAACTTGATTAGCAACGCCGTCAAGTTCAGTCGCGGACGCACTCCAGCTACAATAGTTATTGAGGGTTTACCGGATGGGACGATTTTTGTCAAGGATAACGGGGTGGGTTTTCCGATGGAATATGCCGATCGCCTGTTTGGAGCCTTTCAGAGGCTGCACTCCCAGAGAGAATTTGAAGGTACGGGCATCGGTTTGGCGATCGTCCAGCGGATTATTCACCGCCACGGCGGCACGGTTTGGGCCGAAAGCCTACCTAGTCAAGGAGCCACCTTTTACTTTAAACTAGGGCAAACAATCTCAAGCGGTAATATAGATTCATAAGTTAAGTGTATAAGAGTTTTAAATTCAAAATTTAAAACTCTTATACACTTAAATAAGTCACAATCGGTGAGAGCATCAGAATTTTGGTATGACAGGAGTGTTCACTGTTAGGGATGGAAGCGAAAGATCTAGGCTTGGCTGTGCAAGATGCTCGTACTCCTAAAAAACGCTCTTTTAAAAAGAGGGATGATCCCCAATCGGTTCGATCCGCCCTCGACTGCCGGTGCTAAATAAAGGTCTGGCGAGTAGAGTATATAATTGATTTTGCTAAAAAGAACTAAAAATATCGAGATAAAATTAACAACCAAATTCAGTCTAAAAAATTAGTAGCAAAAACACGAATAACCAATTGAAAACGGCCCCACTACCTTATGTTAGATATAAATCAGACTAACTATCTACTAAAAATGGTTGCGGAATCAACATTAAACTTGTTGATTATCGAAGACATGGCAGAAGATATGGAATTAATAGTGCTTGCCTTAGAAGCGGGGGGGGTAAATTTTAAGTGCGACACTGCCGAAACAGCAACAGAGTGCAGAAAACTGCTCGAAAATTGCCAGTACGATGCTGTACTCTCAGATTACCGCCTCCCCGGCTTCAACGGTTTAGAAGTGTTGAAATTAATGCAGGAATTAGGGCAAGACATACCCTTGATTTTAGTAACGGGAAGTTTGGGAGAAGAAGCGGCAGTTGAGTGCATCAAAGCCGGAATGACCGATTACGTATTAAAAGGGCGACTGTTTAGGTTGCCAACAGTTTTAGAACGATCGCTCCAAGAATACAAAATGCGGCGCCAGCAACAAGAAGCGATCGCTCAAATTCAGCGGCAAGCTCAGCGAGAAGCGATCGTCAACCGCATCCTCCAAGCGATGCGCTTCACCCTTGTACTCGACGAAGTGCTGCAAACCACCGCAGATCAACTGCACGAAGCTCTAGACATCAGCGCCTGCGCCATCTTGCAGCCAGATGCTGAAGGCGGCATCAGAGTTCGCTACATCAGTAAAGCATCCGACAGAGAACGGTTTGTCGGGCTAAATTGCCAAGTGGCCGAGCACTACAGATCGGGGCTCGCGGCCGGCGAAACCCTGATTATCGACGAGGTATCGACCCTGTGCCCGTCACTGGAAGAATCAGCAGGGTTGGTAGGGTTTCGCTCCGTCGCGATCGCCCCACTGCTCTACCAGGAGTCATTTTTGGGAGGAATTAGCCTCTATCAGTGCGATCGGGCGCGCTCTTGGAGCGCAGAAGAACTGTCGCTACTCAAAGCCATAGCCGATCAGTGCGCGATCGCGATCCACCAAGCCGAACTCTACCAACAAGCCCAAACCGAACTTGCAGAACGCAAGCGCGCCGAAGCAGCAGTCTGCGGCATCCAGCAGCAGCTAGCCACAATGGCAGCCAACATTCCCGGCTCAGTCTACCGCACCGTGCTGCATCCAGATGGCACAATGTCCCTGCCCTACATCAGTCCGGGCGTGCGTGAAGTTACTGGGATCGGGGCCGAAGAAGTGATTTCGCACCCGGAACTCTTGACCGAAATCATCCATCCAGAGGACAAAAGCTCGTGTGACAGCAGGGTAGCAGCATCGAAAGCGAGTCTTTTGCCGTGCGATCGCCAGTACCGCATCGTTCTGAGATCTGGGGAGGTCAAGTGGGTGCAAGACAGCGCTAAATTTTCCAAAAACGAAAACGGCGACGTAATTATAGACGGAGTAGCCCTCGACATCAGCGATCGCAAACAAGCAGAATCAGCCCTGCGCCAAAGCGAACAGCGATTTCGCTCGCTGATTGAAAACGCCACAGACATCACGATCATTCTCGACGCCGAAGGAATCTTCCGCTACATCAGCCCTTCCGTCAAGCGAATTTTAGGATACCCGCCCCACCAGGCGATCGGCCGCAGCGCCTTAGAAATAGTTCACCCCGACGACAGCGCCACGATCACCGAAACCCTCCACAAAGCCATTGAAAACCCCAAAAGAAGCCAGTGCCCAGTTGAGTACCGAGTCCGCCACCGCAACGGTTCCTGGTGTTATGTAGAAGCTGTAGCCACCAACTTGCTGTACGATCCCGCAGTCAAGGGAATCGTGATTAACTGTCACGACATCACTCAGCGCAAACTCGCCGAAGAACAACTGCTGCACGATGCTTTTCACGACGCCCTCACCGGATTGCCCAACCGATCGCTATTTACCGATCGGCTGGAACACGCTCTGAGGCTGGCCAAACGGCGCAAAGACTACTTGTTTGCCGTGCTGTTTCTCGATTTAGATAGATTTAAAGTAGTCAACGATTCCCTCGGCCACGCCATCGGCGATCAATTGCTAGTATCGATCGCGCGGCGTCTGGAAGCTTGTCTGAGACCCGGAGATACAGTGGCCCGCCTCGGAGGAGACGAGTTTGTGCTGTTGCTAGAAGACATCGAGGGCATCAATGAAGCTACCACCATTGTCAACCGCCTGCAAAAGAAAATCACCTCCCCTCTTCTTTTAGACGGACACGAAGTATTTATCACTGCCAGCATCGGCATAGCTTTGAGTTCTAGCGAATACCTGGAACCGACAACCCTGCTGCGCGACGCCGACACAGCAATGTACCGCGCCAAAGAACTCGGCAGAGCCCGACACGAAGTTTTCAACAGTTCCATGCACGCCCACGCTTTGCGGCTGTTGCAGCTCGAAAACGACCTGCGGCGGGCGATCGAATCAATTAGAGAGCCGGTCAGAGAAGAAGACTTTCCCTCATCCCCCGAATCAGCCTTACCTCCCTTATCCGCAGCGCCCCAGTTTATTATTCACTACCAGCCGATCGTGTCGATCGCCAATAACACAATTACCAGTTTTGAGGCCCTAGTGCGCTGGCAGCATCCAGAACGCGGCTTAGTTTCCCCCGGTGAATTCATCACCATCGCGGAAGAAACCGGCTTGATCGTACCCCTCGGCCGCTGGGTACTCCGCACAGCTTGCCACCAAATCCGCCAGTGGCAGCAGCTATTTCCCAGCAATCCCCCCTTAAGCGTTAGCGTCAACATTTCTGTAAAACAGTTTTCTCAGCCAGATTTAATTGAATACATCGACCAAGTTCTTCAAGAAACTAACCTCGACGGCAGCAGTTTAAAACTCGAAATTACCGAAAGCGTACTCATAGAAAATTCCGAATCAGTAACAGCAATGCTGGTACAGCTCAGAACCCGAAACATACACTTGTGCATTGACGACTTCGGCACCGGCTATTCCTCGCTCTCCTACCTGCACCGCTTCCCCACCAATACCTTAAAAATAGACCGCTCTTTTGTTAGCAGGATGGGAGGTGAGTTCGATTTCAGTAAAGGAGGCATTGACCCCACAGAAATTGTGCGGTCGATCGTTACTTTGTCTCACAATTTAGGCATGGATGTAGTAGCCGAAGGAGTCGAAGAATCCTCGCAACTATCTATACTAAAAGGGTTAAAATGTGAGTACGCCCAAGGATTCTTTTTCTCAAAGGCAGTAGACTCTCAAACAGCAGCAGCCCTAATCCGACAGCAAGCAGAAAATCAGAATTTGCTGACATTTAGTTTGTTAGAGAAAGGCCATTAAAAAAACACGGCATTTTGTGAGTCCCGTTTCAGCATAAAATCTTAAAATATTTTAAAGCTGTCCCTAAATGGCGTCAGTTAATAACTACGGCATCCAAATCACTGTCAACGACCCATGTCTAAAGATACTGGGCTTCCAGCCTCAGACTTAAACGATAGTTGACCAGATGTGTAGCTGCGTACTACGTTAACGGTAAGAGTTAAAGACCTACCAGGGAGTGCGAAGCTAGTTCCTGGCCAAGCGAAATTTAGGATTAAATAGACTTATTGGGTTAAATCACTGTCCTAAATATAGTATCGGCCCTTAACTAAGGCGCCAGCTAACATTACCCCTCTCATAGAGGCTCCTTATGGAGCGAACATTATGCGTACAGGATTGCGAGGTTGGATGTGGTAATTGTCCCACTGAAAGTACATTACAAAAGTACACTCCCATCTAGCAATCCTCGTGTAATGGAAAGATTCACGGCGGTTGAAACCGCCTAGCCGTTGCCCACGAGCGGTCTAAAGACACGCTCGTTTCCCACTTACCAAATTTTTTTATGACTATTGGCTACCTCGCACTCGTTCTCCACGCCCACTTGCCTTTTGTCCGCCACCCCGAAAGCGACTATGTTTTAGAAGAAGAATGGCTGTTTGAGGCGATCGCGGAAACCTACATTCCCCTGCTGCAAGTCTTTGAAGGGCTCAAGCGCGACGGCATCGACTTTAAAATTACCATGAGCATGACGCCGCCGTTGGTGGCAATGCTGCGCGACCCCTTGCTGCAAGACCGCTTCGACGACCACTTGGCTAAACTCGAAGAATTAGCCGATCTCGAAATCGAACACAACAGCGGAAACGGTCACCTCCGCTATTTGGCAGAACATTACGCCGCCCATTTCTCTCAAGTCCGCAACTTTTGGGAAAAGTACGATCGAGATTTAGTCAAAGCCTTCAAAGAACACCAAGATACCAACAACCTCGAAATCATCACCTGCGGTGCCACCCACGGCTACCTACCGCTGATGAAAATGTACCCCGAAGCAGTTTGGGCACAAATTCAAGTAGCTTGCGACAACTACGAAGCAAACTTCGGCCGCCGACCAAAAGGCATTTGGCTGCCCGAATGCGCCTACTATGAAGGCTTAGAACGGATGTTAGCCGACGCAGGCCTCCGCTACTTTCTCACAGACGGTCACGGCATCCTCTACGCCCGCCCGCGTCCCCGCTACGGCAGCTACGCCCCAATTTTCACCGAGTGCGGAGTAGCAGCCTTCGGCCGGGATCACGAATCCTCGCAGCAGGTTTGGTCTTCCGAAGTCGGCTATCCAGGCGCCGCCGAATACCGCGAATTCTACAAAGATTTGGGCTGGGAAGCTGACTACGATTACATTAAGCCCTACATCATGCCCAACGGCCAGCGGAAAAATACCGGGATTAAATATCACAAAATCACCGGTCGCGGATTGGGTTTAGGCGATAAACAGTTGTACGATCCTTACTGGGCAAGGGAAAAAGCAGCCGAACACGCCAGCAACTTTGCTTTTAACCGGGAACGCCAAGTCGAACACCTCAACGGCATTATGCAGCGTCCGCCGATTATTGTTTCGCCTTACGACGCCGAACTTTTCGGTCACTGGTGGTACGAAGGGCCTTGGTTCTTAGATTACCTGTTCCGCAAGAGTTGGTACGACCAAAATACCTACGAGATGACGCACTTAGCCGATTATTTGCGGGGAAATCCGACTCAGCAAGTGTGCCGCCCGTCTCAGTCTAGCTGGGGTTTCCGGGGTTTCCACGAGTATTGGCTCAACGATACCAACGCTTGGATTTACCCGCACTTGCACAAAGCAGCGGAACGGATGATTGAGTTGGGAAGCATGGAACCTGCGGATGAATTGCAGTGGCGCGCTTTGAACCAAGCCGCGCGGGAAGTGCTGCTAGCTCAATCTTCTGACTGGGCATTTATCATGCGTACAGGGACGATGGTGCCCTATGCGGTGCGCCGGACTCGATCGCACTTAATGCGCTTTCACAAGCTTTACGATGAAGTGAAAGAAGGGAAAGTTGATTCGGGTTGGTTGGAGAAGGTTGAGGAGATTGATAATATTTTCCCTGAAATTAACTATCGCGTTTATCGATCGCTTTAAGTCTCGTTTCCCCTTCCATCCTGTCCCCCCAGCCCTGCTTAAGAGAGGGACAGGATGTTAATTAAAATTATAGGTGATGCGGCGATCGCCATGAGTGGAATGAGAAAGGCGATCTGTGGTTTAGAGTGTGAGGGCGATCGCATTTTGGGATGGAAAGGTCGATCGCACTTTATCTCTTTTTCTCAACGCGCCGGCGATCGCACAACACAATCTAGTCAAACAGCATTTTGAGCTGAGGAACGCTGGACAATAGAGAATTACTGGTGAAGAATTTCAACTATCTTGGCGATCGCCTCGTTCAACTTCTCAGGTTTAAGCTTACCAGCTTTATAAAGTATAATTTCTCGATCGGCGGTAAACAAGCGATTAGGTCTAATGTTGCTCGTTTGGTTAAGTCCGCCCTCGCTAAAATCACTACTTTCAAGGGTAATAGCATAGCGATCGGCGAGCGTCTGGCTAGTAATCTGACAAAGAATTAGATCGTCTCCTGCCAAAGTTGCTATGACTAAAGCCGGTCGGCGCTTGGCTTGTGTTAAATCGGAAAATGGGAAAGGAACAACTATCACATCACCTTTTACAAATTCTGCCATGCTTCATCCTCCTCTGACTTTAACCAGTCTTTTTGCAAAGAAGATTCACTGAGCAGGATTGCTTCTAACTTATCTTTATCATACTTTGCTTTGAGGAATTGCAGAAAATCCCAAACTTCTTCTAATATAAATTCTGGAATATTATCCACTTCTTTAAGGAGCAATTCTTTAGCGTTCATGTCATTTACCTATAAAGACATAGTAACTGTTAATCTATGATAGCATCCTTGAGATTAACAGCGCTTAGTTGCGATCGCTCCCAATCTTCATGACCGACGGACAACCGCAAGCAGCCCGCCAAATTCCGACCGAGAGGTAGCTCCATGCAGACTACTAATCTAGAGCAATTATCTGCTGCTGACGCTCAATCCATCCTCGCTTACCTACCCGATCGCATCCGCATCGCCCTCATTACCCGCGCGGCTGCTATTTAGTATCCCATAGAAGCTTTCGTAGAAATGGATCTCGCCAGTTTTCTTGACTCGCTTAGCGTTGGGGTTTGCAGACTGTAAGCCAGGGCGCGGTAAGTAGTTGTCGATCGAGACAGATTTTAACATTTAGTTGGTAACGGCATTTTTTTGGCGAAAAGTAGAGCGAGTGCGCTCGACTAACCTACTAATTCAACGCGCAGGCGATCGCATTTTGGGATGGAAAGGTTGATCGCACTTTATGTCTTTTTCTCAACGCGCAGGCGAGCTCCTTTTTGGTATGGAAAGGTCAGTGCGATCGCGAACAAATAGAATTATGCAAGCAAAAGGAACAATAGCAGAAAGATCGCGATCGAGAACAAATGGAAATCGGCAGGAAGAACGAAGACAAAGAGAAAAGCAATATCGCCAAATTGAGAATATCATCTTTTTGTCGGAACTGCGATCGGCGGTGGACAAATCTTTTGGGTTAGCTATCCCCTAATCAAAGCTAAACCCATTAAATGGCAACCCGATTTTTTGTCTTCCGCTTCATTCCTTAACGGCAACGATTATCTGGAGTTTGCTTTTCGGTTTAATATTTGGCCGATTGATACTGGGTATCCGGCCGCTGGCGAGAAAAATATCCCCCAGAATTCTGTGGCTGGTAAGAAAAATATTATCCAGGTAAAGCGGTGCGTGATAGTCAATAGTAAAGGGCTGCGGTGCAATCATTGTTCACCGTCACCCACCCTATGGTTAGATATTTGTCAAATTATTATAAGATTAAGAATTGTAACATATTAGTCTTTCCAATCAATCAATGGATTGTTGGTGTAAAAACATCAATTATTCTTAATAATTGCCAAAATATATGGGCTTATGATTGACTTAAATTAATAATTGTAATTTTTGTTTAAATATTGTTAGATAAGTTAATACTGCGTGTTAGTAAAACAACTTAACTAAGGGGGCTCAATAATTTAAAATTATAGTGAAAAGAGCAGCCTGTACAGCAGTTAACTTAACACAAGCTTTACAATAGGATGAAATCTAAGTATTTACACCGCAAAAAATGGCTATAAACATGGGACGATATTTGCACGTACTGAAATTGTTCTGGGGTGCGGCGATCGCAGCGGAACTAGAATACCGCATCAACTTTGTCCTCGCGACCATCAGCAGTCTCGGAAATCTTGCGGGCAGCTTGTTTGGGCTATTTTTGTTCTATCGTACAGGCTACACTTTTTCGGGATGGAAATGGGAAGAGGCTTTAGTTGTACTCGGCATTTTCACGATTTTGCAGGGGTTTTCGTCAACGTTTCTAGCACCTAATCTCAGCCGTATTGTCGATCGAGTTCAGCAAGGTACTCTCGATTTCGTACTCCTCAAACCGATCAGTTCTCAATTTTGGCTATCTGCAAACACAGTTTCGCCTTGGGGAATGCCAGATTTAATCTTGGGCACTGTATTGCTGCTGTATGCTGCTAACAAATTGGGAGTAGCAATCGGCAACTATTTTTTAACAGCAATACCGCTGTTATTCGGAACTATTACTCTTTACAGTATATGGTTTATGTTAGGGGCAACCAGCATTTGGTTTGTCAAAATTTACAATGTTACCGAAGTTCTCGAAGGATTGTTAGAAGCGGGTAGATTTCCCATGGCAGCTTATCCTGCAGCTTATCGATTTTTCTTCACTTTTGTGGTTCCCGTTGCCTTCTTGACGACTGTGCCAGCAGAAGCCATGCTGGGGAGAGGTGAAATCGTTTGGATCGCAGGGGCGGGAATATTGGCGATCGGGCTGTTATTTTTTTCCCGCTACTTCTGGCAATTTGCACTCCGCTTTTACACCAGCGCTTCCAGCTAGTTAAGCAGGTAGGTAGGCTGCTGCCGATCTAGATTGTCTATTATGTTTGAGAGGGAGAGGATTTGACACGTGCGGAATAGGGAAGTGAAATATACATTCTCAAGACAAAACAGCTTATCTAAAAAATATTTGTTTCTATTTACTTAGATAGTTAAATAAATGTAAGATTTCAACTTATCCTTGAAATGTAAACTGGAAATAAACCACGCAAACGCAGGCAAACCAATGAAAAGAAAAAAACTGGGTAACAGTAATTTTACTATCAGCGCGATCGGTCTTGGAGGTATGCCAATGTCCTTAAGCGGCCGGCCGCCAGAAGATCAATCAATTGCAGTAATCCACCGCGCCCTAGATTTGGGTGTCACCCTAATTGACACCGCAGATTCCTACTGCCAAGATCAATCCGACAAACACCACAACGAGCACCTGATTGCCAAAGCTTTGGAACAGTATAGCGGAGATGTTAGGGCCGTTACTGTGGCAACTAAAGGCGGCTTAATGCGGCCTCAAGGTGCTTGGACGCGGAACGGCAACCCTCACCATTTACGCAAGACAATTCGCGAAAGTTTTGAAGCATTGGGGGGCAAGGAACCGATCGACCTTTGGCAATATCACTCGCCCGATCCCGCTTATACCATCGAAGCAGCCCTAGCACCTGCAAAAGAAGCAGTAGAAGCAGGAATGATTCGATTTGTTGGAGTTTCCAACTTTTCTGTAGAGCAGATCAAACGCGCCCGCGATACAGTAGAAATTGTCTCTGTTCAGAATCAATATAATCCGTGGCACAGACAGCCGGAATCAGACGGCGTGCTGGAATATTGCGAAACCGAAAAACTGACATTTTTTCCCTGGAGTCCTTTGGGAGGAAGCCGCCGCGTCACCAGCTTGCAAGATATGCCCGCGATCGCCAAATTAGCCGCAGAAAAAAACGTTTCTGTTTACTGTATAGTATTAGCTTGGTTGATGGCAAAATCGCCCTGCATTGTTCCCATTCCCGGTGCGACCAAAGTATCGAGTATTGAGGACTCTGTGCGGGCGCTCGAAGTTAAATTGACTGACGAGGAATTGCAACAAATTGCCGTAAGTTAAGTATATAAGGGCAAAAACACCATAGAACAGGCTTTTCGGCCTGTTCCACAAGAACTTTATTGTGGGTGGGCATCTTGCCCGCCCTTGAAAGTGGGATTTAATGAGTAAAGTTGACATTTTTTGAGGGATTGAATTTAATGGAAGCTAATCAAGTGAATGCCGATCGAGACGTAGCAATTGAACATCAAAACGTACCTGTCGCCCATGAAGGACTGCACAACTTTTTATACAGTTCCGACTCAGAACACAGCGCAGCAGCCGCTATTTCTGAATTAGAAAATGACGGCACGCAAGTAATGTCGATCGATACCTGGCGCGATTTGGCAACTAACGCGAAAGTCGCCGGCGTTTACGCTGTCATGGATATTTCCCGCAACACTCAGTTTATCGGTTATTCGCGAAATATCCTGCTTTCAATCAACGGTCACATCGCCCAAAACGGCGTCGAAAATTGTGCTTTTCTGCGCGTGCAAACTTTCAAATTCCCGAAGCGGGAAGAAATGGAAAGTTTGCGGGATGCTTGGATAGCAGAAATTGGCAGCATTCCACCTGGAAACGGTGCTGAAAGCGAAATGTGGGCGGCTACGGTAGGCCAAGCAGCGCGCGCTGCTATGTCTGCTGAGGAACAAAAAGCTTATGAGGAAAAGAAACTGAAATTACGGAAAGCAATGGCAGATTCCACTCTTACCAAAGAGTTAGAAACAGCGGCCAAAAGTGACGGCGAACAGGCTAAGGATTTGGAAGCGGCTGTTAACAATGATGACTGGAGTGCGGTGATTCAATCACAAACCCAGGAAACAAAATCCGGTTCCTAAATTGGAAAAATGTTTGTAGTGCTGATATCTTGTACTATTTTTAGAACGGGCAAGATGCCCGTTCCACAATATATCAATCTTATGGTGGGGCGGGCATCTTGCTTGGGCAAAAGACTCAATCTTAATCCTCAACAACTGCTCGGAATTAATGACTAACTTTGCGTTCAGTAACTAAAGTCAAACTTACCCATTCACCGCGCTCATTGTAACTGCGAATCATCCGAAACCGCAAGTCAGGTTCTACTAACCAACCAGCCTCGAAAAATATAGGTTTTCTGGATTCAATCTTAACAGGTAAAGTGCAAGAACCGCCGTCAGGAAGGAGCACAACTTGCACGGGCGAAGCACCTTCGTTAAAATTTAATACAGAACCGTCAATGCTGGCGCTAGAACTGATAACAGTAGCATTACTGCCAAAAGTAATTTTCTGCACTAGGCGATCGCTACTTTCCAAATGCAATTGCATTTTGGTTGAATAAATGTCAGGAGAACGCCCATCTGGATACATTGTCACGGCTTCACCCTGCCACTCTCCCAGCAAATCTTCAACAGTTAAATGCGGACGTTCGGGGACATTTTTATCAAGCTGTTTTTCCCGAATTAATGTAAGTTTGGATAAATTGCCGTCGGTATTGTAGATCATAGGGAAGCGCAACCGGCGATAATTGTAGATAAAACCAAACTCGGCACCGCACTCAGAATAAGGCGCTAGTTGAATAGTTCCCTGACAAAAAGCTCCATTCTCAAAAAACAGGATATCTCGTCCCAAACTTTGAAATTCTCGAACAAGTTCGTTGACTTCCGGTTCGCCGACACCGCTAGGATTTGGGTAAAACCGACGGAGTTTTAATCGCACTGTTTTGTTGTCATTGAAACCTTCGAGAGAAATAATGCTAGGAGTATCTTGAAGTACCTCTCCTCGCGGCGATAACTGGGTAAAGGAACCGTGCCATTCTCCTAAGTTTTGCAGAAAGTTTTCCCATTGTGATACCATATTTTAACCTTTGGATATATGTCTAAAAATAGAATTATAACTCTGCTTACGGATTTTGGATTAACCGATGTTTATGTGGGAGTGATGAAAGGTGCGATCGCCCAAATTAACCCGCAGTTAAAAGTCATTGACATTACGCACCAAATACCCTCTCAAAATATTGCGGCGGGGAGGTTTTGTTTGATGACTGCTTTTGCTTATTTTCCGCCGGAAACCGTACATATTGCTGTCGTCGATCCGGGGGTGGGAAGCAAGAGACGCCCGGTTGCGATTAAATGTGCTAATTGCTTTCTTGTCGGGCCCGATAACGGGTTGTTTAGCGGGGTGTTGAGTCGGGAAAGCGCGATCGCCTGTGTCGAACTCACGAATTCTCAATACTGGCGCACACCTCAACCCAGCAGCACTTTTCACGGTCGGGATATTTTTGCAGCAGCGGGCGCTCACTTGGCCAACGGGGTGGCGTTGGAAGACTTGGGGGAGGATCTCGACCCTGCGAGTTTAGTGCAGTTAGAGATACCAAATTGTGCCGTTATAGCCACAGGTATAGAAGGCTGTGTTCAATATGTCGATCGCTTCGGCAATCTCATTACTAATATCCCGAATAATTGCATTATAGGTAACAATTGGTCATTGACAATTAGCAATAGTTCTGATGCAATTCGCATCCCCAGCGGTAAAACCTACAGCGACACCGAACCGGGCGATTTAATTGCCATAACTGGTTCTGACGGTTGGGTAGAAATTGCCGTTAATGGCGGCAGCGCTCAATCTGTATTAAAATTGGAATGCGGAGCGATCGTGCAATTGCTTTTTGAAACTAACAATTAAAACCATCTTTTTCAGTCCCTCTCTGCTGGAAATTGGTTCGTGTAGAAGCGATTTCAATATACTGTTTAATATCTGAAATAAAAATTCGACTCTTTAGCCAAATTAAAAACAATAATTATTAACTTCAAAAAGAAGCCTATTTTGAGGTAAAATCACTCCTGATGCTTCCTCAGTTAACAATTGGTTGTATATTGTATTCGCTTCACCAAAAGATTCTTGAGGCAAAAATCTAAATATTGATGCAGCAACATATTGTTTTTCTTTTTCAAAGCTTATCCAGTTTCTTGATAATTGTTCTGCTGCATAACCCGTAGTATTAGAACCCGAGAAAATATCTACTACCAAGTCTCCCGCTTCAGTAAGAAAATTTATAAAAAATGACGGTAATTTTTGGGGAAAACGTGCCGGATGCGCCTTAACATTAAACTCTTTGCACCAACGCAAGTATTGAGAATTACTTTCCGAATTAGAAATTTCTAGCAAATTAGATGGAATAGCACCTCCGTTATCTTTGGCAAATCGATCGCTAATATTGTGACCGGAAGGACGTTCTTTGGGGGTGTAAAATTCATCAGCATTTTTTAAAAGTTTTTTCATTCTCTCAGAATACTCTACTTTGACTTTAGTAATATTCGCTTGAGGCTGATTAGTTTTGGAAAGCCACCAAACAGTATTCACCGAATCTTTAGCCCGGATTTTCTTTTTATTCACCCACTCTATAGGAGAAGGAAGTTTGGAAGGATTAAACCAGAAAAATTCTTGAGCAAGTTTAAACTCATATTCGTCACATAACCTAATAAGTACGCGGTAATTATACAGCGAGCGTACAGGTATCCCTTTTTGATAAGCACCTCCAAGGTCTATAACAAAACTTCCAGTATCCTTAAGAACTCTTTTAATTTCCGGAGCAAAGCCCAGCAGCCAATCAACATATAAATCTTGATCTTCATTTCCATAACTCTTTTGGCGTTGCAATGCAAAAGGAGGGGATGTAATCACCAAATCTACAGAATTGCTAGCAAGACTATTCAGGAGATGAAGAGAATCTCCCAAATAAGATTGACCGTATTGGGTGGTGTAAATTGGGGCGGGCAAAAAGTTACTCATGCTTAATTTAGATTAGTTTAAGGTACAACAGACACAGCCTACTGTCATTATATCAAAATCCGTACTTTCAGTCATAGTAAATCCGTACTTTCAGTACGTGGTGTTGTGTATAAATTCTTCGTACCATTCACAAAGCGAACTTTCAGTTCGTTTTTATCAATTGTGAGGGATATGAATTACAAAGAAGCCAGACAACAATTTGCGGCCAAGGTAAGTCAGTTACGCAGAGAAAAAAGGATGACACAGGACGAGTTAGCAGAACTCATAGACAAGACTACTGACTATATCAGCTTATTGGAACGCGGTGAAAGATCGCCATCCTTTGAAGTTATTTTCGCTCTAGCTGAAGCGCTCGATGTACCCGCTACTTATTTAATCAGTTTTAGCCAAAGCGGCGAGAGTACACCTCTCATTAGCACCCTGATAGCTGAACCAGTTTCTCCGTCAGTTGTAGAGCCTGTTGAAGAGGCTGTTACCACGGAAGCAGAACGCATTTCAGATGCTAAACGGCTAGAAAATGCTATGAAAAGCATCCAAGAATTGCAAAATCTGGCTAGTGAATATGGTATTGCGGATATTTTTCAAGATAACGGGGGAAAGACTTTACAGTTATTAATCCTTTTAGGGCTGCGGATATCACCTGGACGTGAAGGAAACGATGCTATTGATGCTGAAGGAAAAGAATATGAACTTAAAACAATAAATATTGCTCTCAATAGAAGCGGTGGGGTCACTACTCACCATCATTTGAATGAAATTATACTTGACAAATATCGCAGAGTGGAAGCTTGGTATATTGGACTGTATGAAGGCATAACTCTCAAAGAGATTTATAAACTTACACCTGAAATGCTGGAACCTAAATTTAAAGAATGGGAAGAAAAGGTAAGGTTAAGGAACGAGCCGCTAAACAATCCTAAAATTCCCTTAAAGCTAGTAAAAAAAGGGCAACTTGTCTACTCTTACAGTAAATAACAGTTGCCCGATAGTGTTTAAAGGGGATTAGGTTGTGTTTGTGTAGAAAGGATACGTTGCCTACAGGTAGCGACTTTTACACTCAAGCTACCACGAAATTAACCAACTTTCCAGGCACCACAATTACCTTTTTAATCTCCTTACCTTCCAGATGACGCTTGGCCAATTCCGACTCGCGAGCAAACTTTTCCAAAGCAGCTTTATCAGCACCAGAAGGGACTTGAATTGTGCCGCGAGTTTTGCCCATAACTTGAATTACCAGCGTAATTTCATCGGTAATTAACGCAGATGGATCGACACTCGGCCAAGTTTGCGTATGCACCGATTCACTGTTACCAGTATTGTGCCACAATTCATCAGCAATATGCGGCGCAAAAGGCGCTAACAAGCGAATCAAAGTGTTAATTCCTTCTGCATAAATTGGCGAATCTTTACATTTAGCATCATTCAAAGCATTACTGAGTTTCATCATTTCAGAAACAGCAGTATTGAACTGATAATCACCCTCCAAATCTTCGCTCACTTCCTTAATTGCAGTGTGAATCGCCCGCCGCAAATCCTTCTCAGGTTTACTTAAAACCTCTTTCTCCCCCCCTTCGCAAGGGGCGGCTGGGGGGGGTGAACCAAACTCTGTCACTACGCGCCAAACGCGATTTAAAAAGCGAAATTGCCCTTCCACATCAGCGTCGTCCCACTCCAAATCCTTCTCTGGTGGCGCTTTGAATAAAATAAACATCCGCGCCGTATCTACCCCATATTTGCCCATAACTTCCAAGGGGTCAACGCCATTGTATTTTGATTTGGACATCTTCTCGTAGAAGACTTGCAAAGCTTCGCCAGTTTGAGGATCTTTGGGATTTGCGGGGTCTATATCTGCTGGGGGAACGTATTTGCCAGTAACGGGGTTTTTGTATGCCATTGCTTGTACCATGCCTTGAGTTAACAGGCGTTTAAATGGTTCGTCACAATTGATCAAACCCCGATCGCGCAAAACCTTGGTAAAGAACCGCGAATACAGTAAGTGCAAGATTGCGTGTTCGATGCCGCCCACATATTGGTCTACGGGCATCCAATCATTTGTCTTAGCCGTATCGAAGACTTGCTCTTGATTTTGAGCATCGGGATAGCGCAAGAAATACCACGAAGAATCGATAAAAGTATCCATCGTATCTGTTTCTCGCTTCGCCGCAGTGCCGCAACTCGGACAAGGAACGTTTACCCATTCTTCCATCTTTGCCAAGGGCGAACCTTTGCCCGTAAATTGTACATTCTCCGGCAACAATACGGGCAAATCCGATGCGGGGACGGGGACTGTCCCGCAGGTGGGACAGTGAATTACGGGAATCGGAGCGCCCCAATAACGCTGTCTAGAAATTAACCAATCTCTCAAGCGATATTGCACTCGCGCTTTGCCATAACCTTGATTTTCGGCATGGTCAATAATCGCTGCTTTGCCTTTAATTGAATCCATGCCGTTGAAGCTTTCGGAATTAATCATAATTCCTGGTTCTGTGTAAGCTTCGGTCAGCGGAATCTCATCATCATCTACAATTACTACTTTAATTGGCAGTTGATATTGATTGGCAAATTTGAAATCTCGCGTGTCGTGGGCGGGTACTCCCATGACTGCGCCGGTGCCGTATTCGTACAATACATAATCGGCAATCCAAATGGGAATTTCTTCGCCGTTGAAAGGATTGATTGCTTTGCCACCTGTGGGGATGCCGCGCTTTGGTTTGTCTTCGGCTGTGCGATCGATCTCGCTTTGGGCGGCGACTTCTTTGATGAAGGTTTCTACGGCGGCTTTTCTGTCTTCCGTTGTCACGCGCTTAGTTAGAGGATGTTCCGGCGCTAAAACAAGGTAACTGACGCCGTAAACTGTATCGGGACGTGTGGTAAAAACGGCGATTTTTTCATCCATTCCGACAATCGGAAATTCTAAGTAAGCGCCGACTGATTTGC
This sequence comes from Microcoleus sp. AT3-A2, assembly GCF_036705685.1. NCBI lineage: Bacteria > Bacillati > Cyanobacteriota > Cyanophyceae > Oscillatoriales > Microcoleaceae > Microcoleus > Microcoleus sp. AT3-A2. The sequence continues at coordinate 88,757 of NZ_JAUBVF010000011.1, read as the reverse complement.
CGATCCAGTTGGCTTGCATTAATTTGACTCTTTCAGGCCAATCTGGCAATTTGTCTAAGTCGTTTAATAACTGTTCGGCATAATCGGTAATTTTGAGGAACCACTGCCGCAATAATTTGCGCTCGACTTTGGCACCGGAACGCCAGGAACGACCTTCGTTATCTACTTGTTCGTTTGCTAAAACTGTTTGGTCGATCGGGTCCCAATTAACTGCCGCTTCTTTTTGATATGCTAATCCTGCTTCTAAAAATTGCAAGAAAATCCATTGAGTCCACCGATAATAATCGGGAGAACAAGTTGTAACTTCTTTTGTCCAATCAAATGAAATGCCCAAACGCTGAAATAAGGCTTTCATTTGGGAAATGTTTTGATAAGTCCATTGTGCAGGTGGAATTCCTCGCTCAATAGCTGCATTTTCTGCGGGCAAACCAAAAGCGTCCCATCCCATCGGATTCAATACCCGATAACCTTGCATTCGCTTGAGTCTGGCAATTACATCGATGATTGTGTAGTTGCGGACGTGGCCCATGTGCAAGTTTCCCGACGGGTAGGGGAACATGGATAAGGCATAAAATTTAGGCTTTTGGGTATCTTCTGGCATCTGGTCTAAGTTTTGCTCAGCCCATGTCTGCTGCCATTTTTCTTCTATGGATTGGGGGTTATATCTGGAATCCACAACAATTGCTCCGTGCATGGTTTAGTAATGTTTGCTTCAGTATTTTTACACATTCAAGGGGCTTCGATTCTGATTTTTCTGAGCTCCAAGGATTTTGGCTCAAATCTCTGTATTATATATTGTAGTATATGTAATTTTAGCTGGGGGGCGATCGACCCAATATCCCCATTCGCCCTGAAAAAAGTAAATAACTGCAATCCCCAGAAACCCGATTTCTTTGACAAACCGGGTTTATTCTCCTAGTTCGAGCTTAGATGCTATCTGGATCGATGTTCAATTCGCGCAGTTTGGCGGCTAAACGTTCGGCTTTTTGAGCTTCTTGTTCGGCCCGCTGCGAGGCTTCTTCTGCGCGCTGAAATTCTTGTTCTGCGCGCCGTCGCTCTAATAGCCGCTCTGCATTTATTTCGGAATAGGAAAGAAACTTTTCTCCATCAGGGCGATAGATTTCTAACCCTTCTTCTGGTAACTCAAACCGCACTCCCAGTCTGGGACTTATCCATCCCTCCATCGGTTCAATTGGTTCTAAGATTCCTTCAATTCTTTGCCAACCTTCTAACTGATTTCTTTCGGGATCGTAAAGGTAATACTCCTCGACTCCGTAGCGATTGTAAAATGAAAATTTCTTGTTCATTTTTATTTGGCTGTCGCTGAAAGAGCGAATCTCAAACACGACTTTGGGAGGGATATTATATTCACGAAATTGGAGGTAAGAACGCCGATCGCCCTTTGGCCTCCCAAATACCACCATTACATCGGGCGCTTGAGAAATATCTGTTCTACCTTCAACCGGATACCACAGTAAATCGGCGGCTATAAACACGTTTGGGTCATCTTTCAACAGCGACTCGCAACCTTCTTTGATTGTGACAATTAATTTGTATTGAATTGTGCTATCTGCCAGAGGTTGACCGTCGCTGCATGGATAAATAATTTCTTCGGTTGTGACTTGCATTGTGGTTGTCTCCGAGAAGTATCTCAGCTTAATTATAATATTGTTTGAAGCAACTCTACGCGCGAAAATGGCAGTGCAGTTTCCCTAATTACAGAATATTCAAAATAGCGTGCAGCGGCGCTTCAAAGCTGCTTGCAAAAGAGTGTTGTACAGTTTTTCCTTAACAGTATAAGCTCCGAATCTTTCCAAGTGCGGATTGTTCATTTGAGCGTCGAAAAGTAGATAAGATCGATCGCGCAATCTCTCCACCAACTTCACCATCGCCACCTTAGAACCCTCGGGAATTCGGTAAAACATCGACTCCCCAATAAACGCACCGCCGATCGACAATCCTAAAATACCGCCCGCCAATTCGTCCCCGCACCAAGTCTCGAAGCTGTAAGCCCAACCGGCCTCATACAAACCCCAGTAAATCTTCTTGAGTTCCTTAGAAATCCAAGTCGTTTCGCGATCGGCACAACCCTCAACCACCGCCCCAAAATCGCGGTTCACAGTCACCGAAAATCGATTTTGATTGATTTGGCGACGCAGGGATTTCGGATAGGTAAATCTTTCATCCAGGGGAATCAGCGCCCGCTGCCGGCTGGAATACCACCCCAAACTTTCCTCGCCCTCATTTGCCATCAAGAAGTAGCCTTGGGCATATCCTTGTATAATTGTCGGTATATCATATTGCATATATTTATCAGTTGTCATTTCTCAGTTAACTTTTCAAAGTCAACATTAGCAATTAGGAATAATCATGTCTGAAACCATTGAACCTATTACCTTACCGCCCGCCAAAAACCCTGAACAAGAAGGCCAATGGCTCCAACAAACGCTGCTGGCATGGCTAGACTCCGAGTTTATCCCAGAAGCAGCCAACCAGCAAATAGCTAAAAGAGCTGCCCAAATCTATGTCCGCCAGCGCATGGAAGGCGAAAATGACGTGGGCAGCCTCGTAATTGCGATCGTCACCGAAATGCAGGCCTATGATTTTTCTAAAAGCTTCTACGGCGAATTTGCGATCGCCAACGCCGTCAGCGACTTGTTACTCGAAAGTCTCGGCATTGATAAATGCTGCGGCCAGTGAAGCAAGAAGGAGGAAAATTTAACTCATAAGTCTGAAACAAAAATCAACCCCAAACCTAATCCTGCCGATTAATTGTGAGTTTTTTTCTTCCTTCTTCCTTCTTCCTTCTTCCTTCTTCCTTCGTGCTACCAGCTAGACTTCACAACACCGGGCAAAAGACCTTCGTGAGCCATTTCTCGCATCATGTTGCGAGACAGTCCGAAGTCACGATAGACACCTCTGGGGCGTCCAGTTGCCCAGCAGCGGTTCCGCAAGCGAGTCCGTGAACTGCTGCGGGGTAGCTGTTGTAGTTGGCGGTGAATCGCCATTTTGTCCATCTGATTGGTAGCTTGGTCAAACTGGTCTTTCAGGTCTTCCCGCTTGTCGGCGTACTTGTCTACGAGTCTCTGGCGCTTTTTCTCGCGCTCGACCATGCTCTTTTTAGCCATAATCTGTTGATATCCTTAGATAAATCACAATCTACTATTTTACTATATTTTGGTGATTTCGGCTCGCTTTTATTTGAATTATTTCTTTTGTCAACAAGATTTTTAGCAACAGGCAAGATGCCTGTTCCACAATAACTCAACATTTTTGTGGTACAGGCAAGATGCCTGTACTTAACATTGGTGCAACACCTAACTATTAGCAAAAGGACACAAATCTGCAATAACTCAACATTTTTGTGGTAAAGGCATCTTGCCTATACTTAACCTTGGTGCAACACCAAACTATTAGCAGAAGGACACAAATCTGCAAGTTCGCAAATATTGCAAGCCGGATTTCTCGCATTACAAACGGCCCTGCCGTGATAAACCAACCGAATCGACCAATTTTCCCAATCCGGCTGCGGCAACAATACCATCAAATCTCGCTCGATCCTTATAGGATCGGTATGTTCGGTCAATCCCAACCGTTGAGTCAAACGTTTGACGTGAGTGTCTACCGTCACGCCCATATTAATACCAAAAGCGTGGGCGAGAACGACATTAGCCGTTTTGCGGGCAACTCCGGGCAATTCTAGCAGCAGTTCCATCCGCTGCGGCACTTGATTGTTAAATTTATTGACGATCGCCTGACAAGCACCTTTAATATTTTTAGACTTATTGCGGTAGAAACCAGTCGATCGCACCAGACTTTCGAGCTCTTCTAAATCAGCATTTGCCAAAGCAACCGCATCGGGGAAACGCTCAAACAAAGCGGGCGTTACCAGATTTACTCGATCGTCCGTACACTGAGCCGAGAGAATCGTCGCCACCAGCAACTGCACGGGAGTTTCGTAGTTGAGAGTGCAAGGAGCTTCTGGATAGAGGCGTTTGAGGCGAATCAGAATTTCGAGCGATCGTTGTTTTAAACTGAACTTTTTAGTCATTAGTCATTAGTCATTAGTCATTAGTCAGTAGTCATTAGTCATTAGTCATTAGTCATTAGTCATTAGTTTTTAACTGGTTCCCAGGCACGACCGGGGAACCCATAACCAGAGGCTCTGCCTCGCTTGCGTAGGAAAAAAAGAGAGGGAAAAATAGGAAAATAGGAAAACGGAAAACTAGACATAATTCTTCCTTCTTCCTTCTTCCTGAAATCCGTTACATCCGTTACATCCGTTACAGAATCCGTTGCCGAACTTCCTTCTTCCCTCTGCCTTCATTTACTATTGCATGAAATTTCGCAAATCAAAGCCAGCCAAATTAGCAGTATCGCGAATAATCAAGAAAACTCCCAAACCCAGCAACAACACCAAACCAGTCTGCATGACATTTTCCTGAATGCGGTTCGGCAGAGGCTTGCCCCGCAGTCCTTCTATTAACAGAAAAGCTAGCTGACCGCCGTCCAAAGCAGGTAAAGGCAAGATATTAATCACAGCCAAATTGACGCTAATTAACACCGCATACTGAAACAAACTCGCAGCATCCGATTTGGCAATCCCTGCACCAATCGCCACAATCGCCACAGGCCCGGACAACTTGTCGGCAGTCTGGCTGAAATTGCTAAGTAACTGCCCGAAACCTTGAACCGTCAGCACCACAACCCGCTCAAATTCTTTGGCGGCCTTGCTAAACGCCTCTACAAATCCGGCCCTCTGCCGCACCACAGTGCCGTTAGAAGTTAGCTGCACGCCAATGCGACCTTTGCCGTCGGGCGACTCTTCAGGAGTTACTGTCACCACAAATTTTTGTTCTTGGCGCTGAATTTCCAACGCTAGGGGTTGGTTGGGATGATCTTGGATTGCTGTGACCAATAATTTGATTGCTTCGCGGGAAGCGCCCAATTCCTTGCCGTCAACAGACAGAACAACGTCGCCCGATCGAATTCCCGCTTGTTTGGCGGCCGAACTGACTTCCGCAGCGACTTCCGGGACTTTAACTCCCGGTAGGTAGTTCATTTCTGCCGCGCCGACAGTACCCAATTGCACCACCAACAGGAAGTAAGCAAAAATTAAATTGGCAATTACCCCTGCGCTAATGACGATCGCCCGATCGAGCACAGGGCGATTTTTGAGCAAATTCGGGTCATTTGGGGGAATTGTACTGTCTGGATCGTCGTCCGGGAAACCCACGAAACCTCCCAGGGGAAAGGCGCGGAGGGCGTATTCAGTTTCCGGGCCTTGGTACTTCCAGAGGACGGGCCCGAAACCGATAGAGAAGCGGTTGACGTGGATGTGTTGAAGTCTCGCCGCCAGGAAGTGGCCGAGTTCGTGAACGACAATCAAGATACCTAAAACTGCGATCGCTGCCAAAACTGACATGAAGGATTCCACTAACACTTTTACTGGACTTTGATTTATTTTAATATCTTTTTAATATCGGTGGCTTCGGAGAGACAATTTTCAGTCAAACTGGAAGGTGGTGTTTTTGTCGGAAGTCCCAGGTGCTGCGCTCGACCCGACGCTGCCAAACCGATCGCGCGATCGTACCTGAGTTTACCTCTAAAACCAATTCCCATTACCAATTCCCTATTACAAATTACCCATTACCAATTCCCAGTTACCAATTCCCCATTATGAAAGACACTTCTTTGAATATTATCGCTATTTCTATCTTTGCCATCACCATTTCAATATTGTTGGGGCCCCTATTCAACTTGCCAGAAGCCGTACCTGCGATCGCCACTTTTTGCCTGTTGGGGCTAGCCACCCTCGACAGTTTCCAGTGGCAAGGTCAAGGCGGTACAATTTTATTAGATTGGCTGGGAGGAACTTCCAAACAAAAGCGCGATCGAATCCTTCACCACGAAGCAGGACACTTCCTAGTTGCCCACCTTTTAGGAATTCCCGTAACCAGCTACGCCCTCAACGCTTGGGAAGCATTTAAACAAGGTCAAACAGCCCAAGGCGGCGTCCGATTTGAAGACGAACAATTAGCATCTCAACTCCAAAGTGGCACACTTTCCGCCCAACTTTTAGACCAATATTGTACCGTGTGGATGGCCGGAATAGTCGCCGAAAAATTTGTTTACGGCAGCGCACAAGGAGGAGCAGAAGACCGTACCAAAATTAGTGCAATTTTAACACAACTGCGCCGTCCCAGTTCCGAAATTCAACTTAAACAAAACTGGGGTTTGCTGCGAGCAAAAAACCTGATCGAAAGCCACAAATCAGCTTATGAAGCCCTAGTAGCAGCAATGAAAGAAAGAGCAACTGTTGCCGAATGCTGCGACATAATCCAGCAAAATTTATAGAAAAAAAATTACGCACTCTTGCCTTATCAACCCGGTTCCTCTGTAGATTTCTCACAAAAACAAAAGAATTGCGTAGAAACCGAGTTTAAGAGCGTATTATAGGGATTAAAAATTCATGTCAGAACCAAATATTTTCCCAACAACACTGCAAACAGCGAGCCCAAATACAGAAAAATTGTTGTGGCTGTTCGGTTTCCGGATCGACCCCGGCACCGAAATACCAAATCTATATACTCTAATTGTCTATGGAGAACAAGAGCCGCCCTTAGTAGCCGGCGGTCAACTTGTATTTTTTACCCGTCCAGAACTAGCGATTAACGCTCTCCAATTGTGCAATATCGATGTCAGCAAACTGGGAAAGCCACCCACAGAAATAGACGCTATTTGCGACATTGCAGAAACGCTGTACTTGCTCGATGCCGAAGATTTTGACGAGTCAGCTACTATCCTCAACTGTTTGAACGCGCTTTTCGATTTAGTGAAAGCTACTTTAATACCTATGCCAACTGAATACAAGCGCATACTTTATGATTTTGCCGATCATTTGAATATTGAGGAAGAGTTTGCAAGTTTTTTAGACGCAGAAGATATTCAGCGATCGGAAATTGTCAATGCCATTTTGTGGTGTGTGGGAGCAATTACAGCTAAATCTAGATTGCTGACCTAGCAATTTTAGATTTTAGATTTTAGATTTTAGATTGGGGATTTGGGATTTAAAGTCGTCCGGGAATCTACCAAAGAAACCGGGTTTTTTACCAGTGTTAAAGTCTCTTATCCAGTATTTTGATAAAAAAACGGTTTCGGCTTTTAGGATAATAGATAATATCGCAAAAGGAAATTGTGCCATGACTGTAACAGATTTACGCTTGTGGACTGTAGAGGAATATCGCCGCATGACCGAAACAGGTATTCTCAATCCCGATGAACGAGTCGAATTAATTGACGGGCAAATTATTTCAATGAGTGCAAAAAATCCTCCCCACGCCGCAACTAATCTCTGTGCAGCCGACTATCTGAGAAATCTGCTGGCAGGACTTGCTTTAATTCGCATCCAAGACCCGGTTACTCTAAGTATAAATTCAGAACCAGAACCGGATATTGCTGTAGTGCAAATTGACCCTCGGCTGTACCAAGATTTTCATCCCGCACCAGACAATATTTTCTTATTAATAGAAATAGCTGACACGACTTTAGAAACAGACCGCAAGCGAAAAGCACCGGCTTATGCTAAGGCAGGAATTACTGATTATTGGATACTTGATGTTAACACGCGGCAAGTTTATGTTTTTCGCGAACCGGGCGAGGCAAACTACCGACAAGAAACATTATTTAATGAAGATGATGTTTTGTCAATGCTGGCATTTCCAGAAATAGAAGTTCAGATTTCGCAACTTTTTCCTTAAGTAGGGGCAGGTTTTACCAAGCATAATTGCCTAAGACAAATAATCTGGTAAACCCGCCCCCACTAACCTATCAATTACCAATTACCCAATTATCAATTACCAAATGTTCAAGCTTATCCCGATCGCTACAAAAAACTTAGTATTAGGGCGTAGCGCGAGTTATACTCCTACTGGAAAGACTGTGACTGCCAAAAAATCTCGAAATCAAAGTTTATGACCAACACTTCCGGGCCTCGACCAGCCGCCGACAACCCCAAAACACAAAAACTCAGTTTCTCAACAAAATTAGCTTACGGTGCCGGCGACCTCGGCCCGGCAATTACCGCTAATGTTTTGGCATTTTACCTCCTAGTTTTCTTTACCAATGTCGCTGGTTTACCTGCCGGCTTAGCCAGTAATATTTTGGTAGTTGGCAAGGTTTGGGATGCCATAAATGACCCGATTGTGGGGGTTTTGAGCGATCGCACTTCTCACCCTTGGGGCCGCCGATATCCTTGGATAATATATGGTGGAATTCCCTTCGGCATATTCTTCTTATTGCAGTGGATTGTACCTAGCACGGATCACACAGTGTTATTTTGGTACTATGTTGGGATCAGCATTTTGTTCAACACCGCCTACACGGCTGTCAATCTTCCCTACACTGCCCTGACTCCAGAACTTACTCAAGACTACAACGAACGCACTAGCCTTAATAGTTTTCGGTTTGCTTTCTCCATTGGCGGCAGCATTTTTTCATTAATCTTAGCCCTAATTATCTTTCGTGTATTTGAAAATGACCCCAATCAACAATATTTAGTATTAGGTGCAATCTGTGCAGTTATCTCTGTCTTGCCTTTGTACTGGTGTGTTTTGGGAACTCGCAAGCACGTCGCAGCCCAACTATTAGAAAACGCCGAACTAGATAATTCTACATCTTTGCCACTAAAAGAACAGTTGCAGATTGCTTTTAGCAATCGCCCTTTTTTGTACGTAATTGGAATTTATCTTTTTTCTTGGCTGGGAGTGCAGTTGACTGCTACTATTATTCCCTACTTTGTTGTTAACTGGATGCAACAGCCACAGTACGTTTTTAGCTTGGTGGCGATCGCAGTTCAAGGCACTGCATTAATCATGCTATTTGTTTGGAGTAAAGTCAGCGAGAGATACGGCAAAAAAGCCGTATATTTTATGGGTATGAGTTTGTGGATTATTGCCCAAGCTGGACTATTTTTTCTGCAACCAGGACAAGTATTGCAAATGTACGTATTAGCAGTCATGGCAGGTGTCGGAGTTTCCACGGCTTATCTAATACCTTGGTCAATGATACCGGATGTGATCGAACTCGACGAACTGCAAACAGGAGAAAGACGCGAAGGCGTTTTCTATTCGTTTATGGTACTGCTGCAAAAAATCGGATTGGCAGGGGGTTTGTGGTTGGTAGGCCAAGCATTAGAAGGAGCTGGATTTCTATCTACAGTTCCGGGACAGCCTGCACCCGTACAGCCAGAGTCGGCACTGTTTGCGATTCGAGTTGCGATCGGGCCGCTGCCCACAATTGCTTTAATTGCTGGCATGATTCTTACATATTTTTATCCTATAACCCGCGAAGTTCATGCAGAAATATTGCTGAAACTGCGAGAAAGAAAAGCACAAAATCAGTAAGCGCTAATAATGAGTAGTTGGTAAGTAGTCAAATCAAAAAACAACAACTACCGATAGCTAATCTGATCAAGATCAATAGCAATCCTCCCACCCTGTGCGAACTCTTTTTTTTCTTTAACAATGTGTCATCTTCTTATGGCATTGGTTAATTTCCCAAAAAGCCCGTTGCGCGTTTACCGAAAGGATTGCTATAGCTTGCTTGGAGGGCGAATAACAGGGAGAGTTTTAGTAATAGCCCCGCAACCCAGAAACCTAGTTTTTTTACGAAAATACATAAATCGCGCCGCCCCATCCGCCCCGGTAGAAAAACCCCGAATGCTTGAGTTGTTCGATATGTCGATCGGGCTTGAGAACACAAATTATTAAATTTTATGTCTGTCGCGCACTATAGAGAGTAGTTTGTGATATAATTATCACTATCAGTAAATATATATACTTAATCAGTCATCCAGCCCCTCAAAAAGTTTATAATTAAAAGAAGAAACAGATTTTTATCGGAAATTGATTGGATTAGTTGCCGTTCCAAAAAATCTCCTGAATGTGGCTAATTATATCTACATGGGAAATGCAAAACCTTTTAGCCGGTCAGTTAGCGGATAAGTTAACAAATGCTTCTGCCCTGGACTGCGAACCGAAAAATGGCATAGAGGATAAACCAATATCAGCGCCAGCAGCGGCTGAGGTGTTACGGTCAATTGTAAAAGTTTGGTAAAGTTATTGAACCCCCTGTCGCGAAGCTGAGCAACACCTGCAAAAGTTGGCTTCGTCGCCCGGAAACCCGAAATACAAGCACAACGCAGCAGAGCCAAATGCAGTCTGATATAACTCTCCAGCAGTTGTAAAAGAAGTTTTACTGCCTGCCTAGCATAGGGATTTAACTATTTTTGTATACTATGTGAAAGTAGTGAGAAATATTAGAAGGAAGTGGGCTCAACCAACCAATAATTTCGTGTGATATCCTTAAGCCAATGCTCAAAGTATCAACCCGAAGGCTCGCAGAAGAAAGCTGATTTTACCCACAAAATATCCAAGAGGTCAACATGGAAAGAGAACAGGACGCTCATATCGTACCCATTAGCAACCAGAGCCGACAGGTGCAGCAATTTTCCGTTGACGAGGGAGAAGAGTTAAGCGCGCAGCCTCAGAAAGGATTGAATGTAAAGCCGTTGTTGAGGACTTTTCAGCGACAAGCCCTAATCATTATTGGGATTATAGGTCTAGTAGGCGCTGGAGCTGTTTATCAGATCAAGGGAGGCAAGAAAACATATCAAGGCGATTTTCGGATGCTAGTGGAACCCGTGACAACGGAGGCCAGAATTGCTGATCCATCTGCCCTAGCCAATCGCAGTGAGGGGGGAGGAGTACCTAGTAGAGATTTTTTTAGTTTGGACTACGCAACTCAACTTGAAATTCTCAAGAGTCCTCAGATGCTGTCGGCTATTGTTAAACAAGTCCAAAAACGATATCCAAAAGTTACCGAAAAAATTCTTGAAAAAGAATTAATCGTTTTGCGGATAGGAGAAGATGAGAGGACGCTGACTAAAATTTTGGAAGTTCGCTTCATGGCGAATGATACTAATTTAGTTGAGTTCGTTTTACAAGAAACTAAAAAGAAATATTTAAAGTACAGTCTTGATGAACGCAAGACTCGGATTGGTGAAGGTGTTAAATTTATTGAAGACCAGCTTCCGGGACTCAATAAGCGCGTAAACGACCTGAAATCGGAGTTACAGTTGATACAGCAGCAGCAAAAGATTACCAATCCTCAAGAACAAGGCACGCAATTAATCCAGCAAGTTCGTACCGTAGAAACTTTAGAGTTAGAAACTCAAAGGCTACTGCAAGAACAGAAAACGCTGTACGCTAACTTGCAAAAACAATTAGATTTTACACCAAATGAAGCTATTGCCGCTTCAGCTTTAAGCGAAGAGCCTCAATATAAAGAGTTGCTGACCAAGGTTAAGGAAGTAGAAGGTCAGATTGCTGTAGAAACAGCTCGTTTTAAATCTGCTAACCCTATAGTGGAAGCTTTAGAGCGCAAGCGGGCAAATTTAGTAGCTTTGCTCAACCAGCAAACTGATCGAATTTTGGGGCAAAATTTAGTCGGCACCCAAGCTAATTCTAAAGTTCAAAATTTTCAAAATTCTATTCGCATAGGCTTGATTAAACAATTGGTTGATACTGCTAACCAAGTTGAAGTCTTAGAAGCTCGCCTTCAGGCAATCACTCAAACTAAAAACAATTTAAACAGGCAAGCAACAGAATTCCCCACCATAGCCCGCCGCTACAACGAACTGCAACAGCAATTAGAAGTAGCCGCCCGCACCCGCGATCAACTTTTAAGCCAGCGGGAAACTCTGCGCGTCCAAGCAGCTCAAAGCCAAGTACCTTGGGAAATAATTTCTGAACCACGGATACCGCGAGATGAGAAGGGCAACCTGATACCAGTTCCATCGAAAGCTAAAAACAAATTAATGATGGCAGTTATTGGAGCGCTAGTTTTGGGTCTGGGAGCTGCTATCCTCATTGAAAAGTTTCGCAATATTTTCTACTGTGCTGATGACGTTAAAGATGCGGTTGATGCGCCTTTATTGGGAGCAATTCCTCTGGACAAAAATGCTAGAAAATTGCCGCCTTCTATTGCTAGTGCCTATGCTTATCTTGAAGGAAAAGAGGGTAATAAGAAAAATGCTGCGGAATTTATAGAAGCTTTTGACTCTCTTTATACTAATATTCGCTTTCTTTCTTCAAATCGAACGATTAGCTCTTTGGCAATTGGTTCGGCTAAAGTTGGCGAAGGCAAATCTACCGTTGCTTTAAACTTAGCTTACGTGGCAGCGCTGGCGGGTCAGCGAGTGCTGTTAGTAGACGCTAATTTGCATTCGCCCAGCCTGCACTTGCTGTTGGAACTCCCTAATGTCAAGGGATTGAGCAACTTGCTCGACCATAAAAACGAACCCAATGAAATTATCCAACGATCGCATCTAGCAGATAATCTTTTTGTATTAACTGCTGGTGTCCCGAATCCTGGTACTGCCCGACGGCTGGCATCATCTCAGATGCAGTATTTAATGGAAGAACTTCACGCAAAATTTGACTTAGTTATCTATGATACGCCGCCGCTGGCGGACAGTAAAGATGCGAATTTTTTAGCGGCGCGCACCGATGGCATACTGATGGTTGTAGCAATTCAGCAGGTTCCCTTTTCTTTAGTCCAAAAAGTTTTCAGTCAATTAGAAAATTTTGGCATACCATGCTTGGGAACAGTTGCGAATCATGCCCCTAAACGCAAGAAGTATCCAGCATCTCGATCATCAGTTGTTGAAGATAAAAATGAATATTTGAATTTGACACCAGCACCGTCTCGTATCCGCAAACTAGCTCCTAAGAAAGAGTGACAACCAACAAAGATGACCTCAAAAAAAAGGATACCAGCCCCCGACAGGAGTCAATCGATTTTAGATTTTTGATTTTCGATTTTAGAGGCGACCCCACGGATAAATGCTCTTTCTTGAGGATTTTTGATTTTCGATTTTGGATTGATTCCACGGATAAATCACGTGGCGGGTACCACCTTTGAAATTCGTAGTCATGGAAATCCCAAAATTTTAGACTCTAGTTCAATCTCCCAGATTTGTCTGTGGAGTAAATCGAAAATCTAAAATCGTTCGACTGAGCGCGACTTGACGCTCGCGCTCGCCGAACCTCTTACGCCGAAGTCTAGAATCTCAAATCTCAAATCTAAAATTGACTGATGGCGGACTAATTTCCATCCGGGTTGGTAGGAAATGTGACGATAAAATTAGTCCAGCCATTCCTACTTTCAACCTCAATTTTTCCTTGCAACTGTTCCACAAGTTTTTGAACCAAAGCTAAACCCAAACCTGTACCTCCTTGTTTCCAAGGATCTGCGTTGGGAACTCGATAAAATTTCTCAAAAATTCGAGGCAATTCCTCTATGGAAATGGACGATTGATTGCTGAGTGTAAATTGGATTTCTGAAGCCACAGCACTTGCTTCTCGCGAATTTTTCCTTTGTCCTCCTTGTTCCCAGTCTCCGTTTTTGCACTCAACTTTCAGAAAAATTTCGCCGTCATTGGCAGTATATTTGCAGGCATTGTTGAGGAGTTCGGCTAAAATTCGTCCCAAACTAGCGCGGTTGGAACTGATCGTGGGGAGGTGGCGAGCGCACTCTACTCGCAAATCCTGGTGGCGGTCGTGGGCCCGGGTGTAAAACGGGTCGATAATAGTAGGCAGCCAGACTTCTAAGTTTACTGGTTCGAGGTCGATCGGACAAGTTGCGGCTTCGAGCCGCTGCAAATCTAGCAAAGCATTAATCAAATCTGTTTCTCTAGTACATTCTGTTTCTAAAATTTCTAGGTAAATCTGGCGTCGATCGACTGTGGGAGAAATTCTCAGCATATGAATAGCCATTTTTATATTAGCTAAAGGCGTCCGCAGTTCGTGAGAAACTGTGCTGAGAAATTCATCTTTGAGGACATTTAAATGCTGGAGTTCGTGAACTTTTTGCTGCAATTCTGCGGTGCGTTCTTGGACTTGGCGTTCGAGGTCGGTGTTGAGATTTTGGACTTGCTGATAGAGTTGGGCTTGCTGAATGGCGATCGCGATTTGAGTTGCCAGTTGCAGCAGCAAATCCACTTCCGAAGGCTGCCACTGACGGGATTGGGAACACTGATGGACACACATCATCCCCCACAAATTGCCGTCTTGCAAAATTGGTACAATCAAATAAGCTTTGATTTGCGCTTGCTGAAACCGCGCATATTTTTCGGGGATCAAACAGGCTTGGTCGATGTCGGGGACGGCATAAATTTCCTGTTCAATCACCGAAGCAGATTCTTGCCAAATATTATCCGGCATGATTTCTCCCAAGATTGAAGGCCAATTTTCGGCAACGGATTCTGCGACTACAATGCCGTAATTGCTGGACTCTAAATGCAGGATTGCTACTCGGTCAGCTTGCAAAACTTGGCGGACTTCATCGACGCTGGCGTTGAGAATTTCTTCGAGGTTTAAGGATTGGTGAATCCGCAAGGAAATGTGAGTTAACAGGCGATCGCGCTGCAATTGTTCATGGAGTTTTGCAGTCCTTTCCCGCACCTGCTGTTCCAGTTTGGCATTGCGGCTTTGCAGCAGTTCCACTTTTTCGGCTTGCAATTGATAAACCGACTGCTGCAACTGTTTGACAACTCGGTACATTTCGGTGGGGTCGAGGACTCTGAGCAAGCTGGTCTGAGTAATAATCCCCAACAGTTCTCCGCGCCCGCCGCACACGACCAACCGCTGCACTTGTTGCTGCTGCATTTCTTTGTGCGCCGTCCATAGGGAATCGGAGGGTTGAAGAAATTGCAGGGGAGTTCTCATGACTTTTTGAGCTGGGGTTTGCTGGAAATTTAGTTCGAGAAACTGTGCCTGCACAAGGTCATATTCGGTAATAATTCCCAGGGGTTGGTGAAAGGAATAGTGAAAAATGGAGGTATAGTCATCTTTGGGCTTCTCCATTGTTAATTCTTTGTTTTTTGTAATCACTACGCAACTGACTTGATGCTCTGACATCAGTTCGGTTATGCTCTGCAGCGAGGCGGTGTGGGGCGCTGTAATTGGCGTAGTCATTAATTCTGCTACCCGCCGCAATTTAAGAATGTTTGAAGGCTGCAATACTTGGCGAATTCTTTCCCGCGTCAGCACTCCTACCAAGTGGCGAAATTGATTGACGATCGGCAAATAGCGAATCTTGTGCTGGCGAAATAAGGATAAAGCGGTAAACACGTCTTGGTCATCGGATTCTGTGAGGGAGACCGACACCGGGGACATCACTTCGGAAATTGGTATTTTGTGCAGGCCTACTTTGTGCTGGCTGTCTATTTTGCCAGAAGCTATCAGCCTCACTAGGTCGGCGGGAGTTAATATGCCGATTAACAGTCCGCGGCTGGGGTTGTCGGATAAGTTGCCTGTGGTAATAGTCTGCTGGTTCTGTACGACGAACACGCAGCGGGCCCGCACCTTTTCCGGCGCGGATGTTTCGGTTATCGCCCCCCGGTCTGAGGGTACAGGTGTTTTGACTAGGGGACAACTGTTTTGCAACTGACTCATCAGGGCGATCGCCACTGCTAAGGAAGTTTCTGGCCCGGCAGTGAGGGGGTAGCGATCGATCGCTTGTTCTAAGGCTGAGGAGTAAAAGGGCGGGTGGTAGAACGGCATAGTTGATTGCAGGTTGTCAGAGGGCGGCTAACTATCGGGCAAAGCCTTAGGGAACGGCAGAAACACCTCGCCTGTGCTTGGGATTTAAATAATAAACTTTCTCTTTGATTATTTCCACGCAATCTGAACTTTAGATTAATCGTGCCACTAATTCGCAATCTCACTGATCTCAAATTCTTGGGCGGTTTTTACTGCCTGCTTTTCTCCTGAGACTCCCCTATAATCAAAATAACCCGAATGTAAAGTTTTACTACAAGATTTATCCATAATGACAACTTTAAGCTTAGAGCAAATTGCAGCCAAGTTAGAAAGCCAAAATTCAGCCGATCGAATGGTGGCTTTGGCCAACTTGCGGAACGTGCCTGCTGCAGAGGCGGTGCCTTTGATTAAAAAGGTCTTGAACGACGAAAGTTTGCAGGTGCGATCGATGGCTGTGTTTGCTCTCGGGGTCAAACCGACAGCAGAGTGCTATCCTATTCTAGTCAAATTGCTAGAAACTGACCCGGATTACGGCATTCGCGCTGACGCTGCGGGTGCTTTGGGCTATCTGGAAGATATCAGAGCTTTTGATGCTTTGGTGCGGGCTTTTTACGAAGATACTCAATGGCTGGTGCGCTTCAGCGCTGCTGTTTCTCTGGGAAATCTCAAAGATCCCCGGGCCCGCGATGTGCTGCTGAAAGCTCTCGACAGCGAGCAAGTAGTGATCCAGCAGGCGGCAATTTCGGCTTTGGGGGAAATTAAAGATCTTGGGGCGATCGATCGCATCCTCAATTTTGCTCAGTCGGAAGATTGGCTGATCCGCCAGAGGCTGGCTGAAGCTTTGGGCAATTTGCCGAGTGTTAAGAGCGTTTCGGCTTTGAAATACTTAGAAAAAGATAGTAATTCTCAAGTATCTGAGGCTGCAACAATTTCTCTCGATCGCCTGTCAAAAGCAGAAGCGTGACATAAAACTTTTAGTATAATGATTAACCCGGTTTATTGAATAAACCGGGTTAATCAGTATTTTAGCAATCTTAATAAAATTTATAGAGTATTCAGTAAAACCCGAATGTATTATTTAAGCTGCGAGGCTAAATCGCAAGTTAAAATAGTTGTCGAGCTCCTTTAACCTAAACTAACCATGAATCAAGCGCCCAATCCCTTTAACTCAAATCCCTCCAATCCGCTAGACCCTTTGGAGCAAGAAGTTGACGAGCAAGGTGAAGAATTGCCGAGACAGTACCACCCGGCAACTAAAAAAACTCTGCAAAAAGTCTTTATTATCCTGGTAGTTGTCGGAGCAATTATTGGGGGAATTCTATCTATAGGGGTGATTTCGCTGATGCAGAAAGCTGGACTCACTGATGTGCCTGCGCGGGTACAAAATCCTAAGTGAATGGGTGGGTTGAGCGTACCTGAAGCGATCGCCGCCCCTTAATTATAGTATCCTTCAATATCGCGCCCATGTTGCGCGAAATTAAGATGCGCTCGCTCGCCTAGTCCCCAACAAATCTTAATATTTTTATTTTTTTTTTTGATGCACCTGTGTCTATACAATCAAATTCGGTGCTCTAGGGGCTTGAGCAAAAAACGGTTTCAAATAAACCACACTTATTCTTAGTAAGATATGTTACTTATTGGGCTATTTCTCGCCACCTTTTTTTTAGCATACTGCAATGGTGCTAATGATAATTTTAAAGGCGTGGCGACACTGTTTGGCAGTCAGACGACCAACTATAAAACAGCAATTGGTTGGGCAACGATCACAACTTTTGCAGGTTCAGTATTTTCTATTTTTATAGCACAAACCCTGGTAAAAAGCTTTTCTGGAAAAGGGCTAGTTCCAGACGATATCGCCAATGGCACAGATTTTCATTTGGCAGTCGCGATCGCTGCGGGTTTAACCGTTATTCTTGCTACCTTAACTGGATTCCCTATTTCCACAACTCACGGTCTTACAGGTGCTCTTGTCGGTGCAGGTTTAGTAGCACTTGGTACTCAAGTTAATTTGACTGCATTGCAGAAAAATTTTCTAATGCCTTTGTTGCTGAGTCCCATGATTGCGATTCTATTAGGAGCTTTAATTTATGCGCTGTCTCGCTACCTGCGAGTTTATTTAGGAATCCAGAAAGAATGGTGTATTTGCGCTGGTCAAATTCAACAGATTATTCCCATTCCCCAGCCCGATGCAACTAACATACTGAAGTGCATCACGACGGCTGATGTCGCGGTTGATTCTCTAGAAAAATGCACGCAAAGGTACCGGGGAAATTTCTTACAAATTCCCAGCCAAAAATTAGTGGATGTTTGCCATTTTATGAGTGCTGGAATAGTCAGTTTTGCCAGAGGATTGAACGATACTCCGAAAATTGTTTCGCTGATGTTAGTCGGTCAATCAATATCAGTTCAGTGGGGAAGTTTAGCAGTAGGTTTGGGAATGGCGATAGGCGGTTTATTGAATGCTAAAAAAGTTGCCGAAACAATGAGCAAAAAGCTGACAGCCATGAATACCGGTCAAGGGCTTGTGGCAAACTTAGTGACGGGATTTTTAGTTATTGCTGCCAGTCGCTATGGACTTCCAGTTTCTACTACCCATGTTTCGGTAGGTTCAATCTTTGGTGTAGGATTGATTTCAAAAAAAGCTAATGTGCGCGTTTTCTATCAGATTCTACTATCATGGATGTTGACCTTGCCAATTGCTGCTGCAATCAGCGGCTGCGCTTACTGGGTGTTGCATCGGTAAGAGAATTAATCGTTAGTCCTAGAAGAGAAAGAGTTCGCAGTTGGTTTGGGATTGTCATCAAATGATAACCCGCTCAAATCTAACGGTAAAAACAAGAAATCGCACTGGGAGTTTTTGAATAAAAAATTAAGGGTAATTTATGGTTAAAAATTCTCCGATCGCGCCACCTGTTGCAGATAAATTGATTGCTGCTGGCTTTCACGCACTTTCTGACCCCCTGCGGATTCAGGTTTTGGAGTTGCTGCGGGAACAGGAGTTGTGCGTGTGCGATTTGTGCGATCGACTCAATGTCCCTCAGCCTAAACTCTCTTTCCACCTCAAAGCCTTGAAGGATGCAGCTTTAGTCCGCAGCCGCCAAGAAGGGCGCTGGATTTACTACAGCCTCAATTTAGGCCAGTTTGTCGCCCTCGAACAGTACCTCGCCGAATACCGCCGCTTCAGCCAGATCCTGCCGGCGCGGCCTTGTTCCGACGCGGGTTAACCCATCAACATTTCTTAATCACTCAAATACTGATATGGCTGTTTTGATGATTGACATATCAAATTTTATTGATATGATGTGATGGAACCAATTAGTTGAGAGCGATGGATGCAACAGCTCATAGGTTAGCTTGTGCTCGGCCCGATTGCAGGCGAGAGGCGATCGCCGAATTTCTAGGTACATTTATTTTGGTTTTTGCAGGCACCGGCGCGGTGATGGTTAACAAAACTAGCACTGGTTCCGTAACTCATTTAGGCATCAGTTTTGTATTTGGGGCAGTAGTAACTGCGATGATTTACGCCCTAGGACACATCAGCGGTGCACACTTTAATCCGGCCGTAACTTTAGGGTTTTGGGCGAGCGGTTTTTTCCCAAAATACAAAGTTTTGCCTTACGTTTTAGCGCAGTGTGCGGGTGCGATCGCAGCTTCTCAACTGCTGCTAATTACCCTAGGAAAAGTAGCAAATCTCGGTGCAACTCTCCCTCTCAATGGTAACTGGTTGCAGTCTCTAATTTTAGAAACTGTTTTGACCTTTATCTTAATGTTTGTTATCCTCGGTTCAGGACTTGACAGACGCGCTCACATCGGATTTGCCGGGATAGCAATTGGGTTAACTGTAGGGTTAGAAGCTGCATTTATGGGGCCGATTACCGGAGCGAGCATGAATCCGGCACGCTCTCTCGGCCCGGCTTTAATTGGCTGTATTTGGGAACACCACTGGGTTTACTGGGTTGCTCCTATTTGGGGAGCACAATTAGCAGTCGCAATTTATCGGGAAATATCTAACGGATTTCGGGATTTTAATTGAAAGCATTATGGCAAATTTTACGCACAAACCGAGAATTTTGTTTCTATACGGCTCGTTAAGAGAGCGTTCTTACAGCCGCTTATTGGCAGAAGAATCGGCTCGAATTATTGAGGGCTTCGATGCCGAAGTTAGGTTTTTTAATCCTCTAGAATTGCCGATTTATGGTAGCGTTCCCGATACGCATCCGAAGGTTCAAGAATTACGGGAATTGAGCCTGTGGTCGGAGGGTCAAGTGTGGTCGAGTCCAGAAATGCACGGCAATATTACCGGCATTATGAAAAATCAAATTGACTGGATTCCTTTAAGTATTGGGGCTGTCAGACCGACTCAAGGCCGAACTTTGGCGGTGATGCAAGTTAGCGGTGGTTCGCAGTCTTTTAATGCTGTCAATACTTTGAGAATTTTGGGTCGCTGGATGCGGATGTTTACGATTCCGAATCAGTCTTCGGTTGCTAAGGCTTATCAGGAGTTTAATGAAGATGGGACGATGAAGGATTCGCCTTATCGCGATCGCGCGATCGACGTGATGGAGGAACTGTACAAGTTTACGTTGCTGTTGCGGGAGCAAACCGACTATTTGACCGATCGCTACAGCGAACGCAAAGAACAAGCCGCTAAAGAGGCGATCGCCCTAGCAAATCGCGCCCTGGAATTACCGGGCCCTTAGAAACCCCTGGAACCCCGACAACAACCAATAACCAACAACTCACAACTAACAACCAACAAAAAGCATGAAAAAAGTAATGTTTGTTTGCAAAAGAAACTCCTGCAGATCGCAAATGGCTGAAGGATGGGCTAAAACCATCGGAGCCGGCAAGATTGGAGTCACCAGTTCCGGGTTAGAATCAAGCAGAGTTCATCCGACAGCAATTCAAGTCATGTCAGAAATCGGCATTGATATCACAGATCAAACATCAAACCCATTAAGCGAATTCAATGCAGAAGACTACGACGCCGTAATTTCTCTGTGCGGCTGCGGCGTGAATTTACCCGAAGCGTGGGTATTGCGAGAAGTGTTTGAAGATTGGCAACTCGACGACCCCGACGGACAACCCATCGAAACTTTTCACCGCGTTCGAGATGAAATTAAAGCACGAGTTGAAACATTAGTTGACTCTCTAAAGTAAGATTAAGTAGACGGGCGGGCAGGATTCCCACCCCACAAGAAAATTAACTTTTGTGGAACAGGCCGGAAAGCCTGTTCTTAAGAATGGTGCAAGATGTGAGTTTCAATTAAATTTGTTGCCAATCATTCAAATTAGTCGCTGTCGCATCCAAAGAATTAGTGCTAAATTATGAGAGGCGTTCCGCCGGAACGCCTCTACATTCGTTGCGAGAACAGACCAAAAGGTGAGCACATGATTCAGACAGCAGTCACGCCTTTCAAAAACAAAATTAACTCAGCTTTAACTAAAAAGCAGATTAAAGTTTTACAAATTAATCTCGGCAAACGCTGCAACCTCGCTTGCACTCACTGCCACGTAGAAGCTAGCCCGAAACGAACAGAAGAACTTTCCCCGGAAATTTGCGACCAATTAATTGAAATCATTCGCCGCTTTCCTCAAATTAAAACAGTTGACCTCACCGGCGGTGCTCCCGAAATGCTTTACGGTTTTAAACCGCTAGCGGAAGCTGCCAGGGCGGCAGGTAAAGAGGTAATTGTTCGTTCTAATTTGACGATTTACTTTGAAAAAGGTTTTGAAGATATTCCCGAATATTGCGCGCAGCACCAACTCAGAATTGTGGCGTCGCTTCCCTGCTACCAAGCTGACAATGTGGACAAAATGCGCGGCAACGGTGTTTTTGACAGTTCGATTCGGGCGCTGCAAAAGCTAAATCTGTTGGGATACGGGAAAAACCCAAATTTAACTCTGGATTTGGTGTACAATCCACAAGTGCCTGCAACAGACAAGTTTTCGCTAACACCGGAACAAGGCAAGTTAGAGCAAGATTACAAGATTTATTTAGCAGAACATTTTGGGATTTGTTTTAATCAATTGTTCGCGATTACTAATTTGCCGGTGGGACGGACTAAGTTTCATTTGGAACATAAGAAACTGCACAAGCCTTATCTCGGGTTTTTGGAGGAGAATTTTAACCCCGGTACTCTGGAACATTTAATGTGCCGTAACGAATTGTCGATCGACTATTTGGGCAATGTCTACGACTGCGATTTTAACCAAATGGAAAATTTGCCCGCGAAAACTGGCAGCGGGGAAAAGATAACTGTTGCTAAATTGCTCGAATCTGGCAGTTTAGATGTGATTCAAGAGGTGCAAACGGCTGCTTATTGTTACGGCTGTACGGCAGGTTGCGGTTCTAGCTGCGGCGGTACTTTGATTTGAGAAGGAAGAAGGAAGAAGGAAGAAACTATGCTTTTGGGCCCGATTCCCGATTCCCGATTCCCCATGCTTTTGGGCCAAATGCCCCATGCCCATATTATTGAGAGTGGAGAGTTGAGGTAATGAATGATTCGCGCTCGCCCGGTGAAAATCCCCCAACATCAAATAGGTGGAAGCTGATTTTAGCGATTGGTTTAGCTGTGGCTTTAATTGCAGCGACTAGGTTTTTTAACTTCCAAGGAATTTTGAAAAATGCGCTGGAGTCGATCGCGAGTCTCGGCCCTTGGGGCCCGGCAGCTTTTATTCTAATTTACATTGTAGCAACGGTTCTATTTATCCCCGGTTCTTTGCTGACTCTTGGTTCTGGCGTTTTGTTCGGAGTCGTTGGCGGTTCGGTTTGTGTTTCCATCGGCTCGGTTTTAGGCGCAACTTGCGCTTTTTTGGTAGGGCGGTATTTAACTCGCGACTGGGTTTCCAAACAGATAGAGGGCAATCAAAAATTTAAGGCGATCGACTCCGCAGTTGCTTCTGAAGGATGGAAAATTGTGCTGCTGACGCGACTTTCTCCCATTTTTCCGTTTAATTTGCTTAACTATGCTTTTGGAGTCACGCAGGTATCTCTAAAAGACTATTTTTTCGCATCTTGGATCGGCATGATTCCCGGAACTGTCATGTATGTTTATATCGGTTCCCTGGCTGGGAGTTTGGCTGCACTCGGATCTAGCGGACGATCGCGCACTGCTGCTGAGTGGACTCTCTATGGCATTGGTTTGCTAGCAACGATCGCCCTCACCGTTTATGCAACCCGCTTGGCAAAAAAAGCTTTAGACGAAAAAATTTCCCATTGAAACCACAGCACAAATTAGTAAAATTGTCAAGAGAGTTTTGCTCATACATTATAATACATTGGTAATCTAAAAAACTCCGTATTTTCTCTGTGTTATTTACAATTATTTTGTTATACAAACGAGATAGATGTTAAAGATATCGTAAAGCACAAACCTCCAATAGGTAAATCGAAGGTCGAAATATAAAATTGATGCCAAAATAGAAGGCGAGTGCCCAACCATAAGAAAAATTGTTTGCAATCCGGAATGTAAGTCATATTATTTTAAATTTTAGATTTTAGATTTTAGATTGCGAATGACTGATGACTACGAGGGTTTGAATCTTGGCTACAGTTGCATTCTTTTCTTAAATTGTCTCACTACTTGCCTGATATTAAATCTGCCGAATGACGAAGACCGTTTGATGAAGTTGACTCTGAGGGAACATTTGATGATGCAAAACCCAGCAAATCAAGCCGGATCTGTGTCTGCGCCGCCACACCAAGCAAAAAACCTGCGCCACTTTTGGGACAACATCAGCAATTCTGCTCAATCGCAGTGGCAGCAAGCGCACAGTCTTTGGCAACACAGACGGCAGCGCCGCCATTTGCTGACCCTGCTAATTCTGGGCACCACCGCTTTAACCATTAGCACAACTGCTTGCATCAGCTATTTTTTCGTGCGCGGACTAATCCTTGATAATTTAAAGCAAATAGCACTATTAAAACTAGAAAAAGGCACCGATGAAATCGACCGCTGGCTAAGCAGCCGCAAAGCAGAAATAGAAACCATTGCTTACGATCCTACGGTTGGCACTCTCAATTGGCAATTAGTCGAGCCCCGGTTGCAAGGAGAAATATACAGATTAAAAGAGTATTTCGTCCTGTCCTTAACTCAACGCGACGGCTTATTTATCAACACTTTAGGCAACCGCGCGAACAGCAAAGACCGCCAACACTTTCAAAAAGCAATGGCCGGACAGATCAACGTTTCCGACCCGCTGATCGGCCGCAGTACAAAAGTTTCTACAATTATTATTTCAGCTCCTATTTGGGCCTTGCCTCCCGCTCCCAATAAAGTAATTGGAGTCCTCTCAGGCAGCATTAAATTAGATCGAGTAACATCTGTCGCTAACAGCTTGCTGTACGGTTCCGATAGTTAT
The DNA here is from genome assembly GCF_036705685.1 of Microcoleus sp. AT3-A2. Lineage (NCBI taxonomy): Bacteria > Bacillati > Cyanobacteriota > Cyanophyceae > Oscillatoriales > Microcoleaceae > Microcoleus > Microcoleus sp. AT3-A2. The sequence continues at coordinate 64,788 of NZ_JAUBVF010000011.1, read as the reverse complement.
GCTTTTGCTCTCAATTCACAAGGAGTGCCAATTGTTCATCCCAACAATAACTTAATCGGAAATATCGACCGGGAGGCCCCAAGCTTTTTACAGTCAAAAGACCCCGCACTCTCCACAATTGCGCGGCAAATGATCAACCGCCAGACGAACATCGAACTCGTAAAAATAGATAACAAATGGGTGTATGTGGCTTATGCTCCACTCAAGGAAGTTAACTGGTCGATGGCTTTAGTAATTCCCCGCGAAAATATTGAATCCCAACTGCAAGCATTAAATTTGCTGACATCCGTAGTCGCCGGACTGCTCATCCCGGCAATGCTAGCAGCCATTTGGCTAATTTACTCCTCCGAAAACAATCGCGCTCAAGCGGAGCGCGAAGCCATGCTCAACCGGATTGCTGGACGCATTCGCGCTTCCCTGGAATTAGACAAAATTGTGCAAAGTACAGTCGAAGAAATAGTAAGTTTGCTGCACCTAGAAGGGGCGGCTTTTGGTTGGTACAAACCGCAAGAAAAAACGTTACAAATCCTGTGGGAATGTTGCCCATCTCATTCTGCGACACAAGGCATAAAGTTTGAGTCTTACTTTCTCGAAAATGTGTTAGTACGGAGTGGTCAAGGCGAACCAATTATTCTTTCGAGCGACACTTGGGCGAAGGGTGTAATTCAACCGCCGGAACTTAAAGCTAATAGCTATTTAGCCGTACCTGTCCAGACTCAGAACCAGCCGCAGGGTTATTTAATTTGTAGCCACGCTACTCATTGGCTTTGGAGCCGGGAGGAAATTCAACTGTTAAAAGCTGTAGCAGACCAATTGGCGATCGCAATTACTCAAGCTCACCTTTACAGTCAAACCCAAGACCAAGTAAAGCTGCTTAATAGTGCCTTAAATGAACTGAAAAAAACTCAAACTCATTTAGTGCAGAGCGAAAAAATGTCATCCCTAGGTCAAATGGTGGCTGGAATAGCGCACGAAATCAACAACCCCGTTAACTTCATTTCGGCTAATTTGCCTCACACTAGCAAATATACTAAAGATTTATTAGAATTGGTGAGTTTATACAAAGAAGCCTTCCCAGAGGTTCCCCAGGAAATCGCAGATTTTAGCGAAGAAATCGAGTTAGAATTTATCGAGGAAGATTTGCCGCATATATTGAATTCTATGAAAATAGGAACCGAACGCATTCGCAGCATAGTTCTTTCTTTGCGAAACTTTTCTCGCCTGGATGAATCTGACAAAAAGCTGGCCGACATTCACGAAGGTATAGAAAATACCTTGCTGCTGCTATCTAACCGGATCAAAAATAGAATTTATATAGTCAAGAAATACGGAAAAGTGCCTTCAGTCGAGTGCTATCCTTCTCAGCTCAATCAGGTATTTATGAACTTGCTGAGTAATGCGATCGATGCTTTGAATGAGATCGATCGCCTGGATAAAATTATTACTATTTCCACAGGAGTAGTTCGCGAACATGGCGGTAAATTTCTGAAAGTGGCGATCGCCGACAACGGCCCCGGCATCCCCGACAGCGTTAAAGACCAAATTTTTAACCCATTTTTTACTACTAAAGAGGTGGGCAAAGGCACGGGTTTGGGGTTAGCAATTAGCTACAAAATTGTAGTAGATGGACACGGCGGCAGCATCAAAATTTCTCAACCTCCGGGCGGGGGTACGGAGTGTTTGGTAAAAATTCCTATTACTAACGGAAAGTAATACGATTTGAGATTTGAGATTTGAGATTTGAGATTTGAGATTTGAGATTGGGGAATGACTGATGAAATAAGAGTTTAGAGCGTGTCTATAGTTGCATTTTTTAAACTCGTATAAGCAGGAAGTGGGAAAGGAAGCCCACGGATTTTGTAACGGAGGTAATGGATAGAGGGAAGAGGGAAGAGAGGCTCAACACTTTTAATTAATGCTAAATTTACGGCCGTTGGCTAAAATTAGAAGAGTTTTTGTTAAAGGTGTTTTATGGCTGTTGGCAAGGATACAATTTTCGAGCGCTTTTTGTCGCCCCTGATTCGACTGGCGATCGACGAACAAGCACTGAAACGACTCTACGAAGGTATCGACTGGGAAACAGCGGGCGATCGCTACCGACAACCCGACTTAGTTTATCCCGAATATTACAGCAGCCAAAACTTTCACGGCATTAAACGCGGCTACCTCAACCCCAGTGCCGCCGTTTCCTACGATCCAATCACGCAATATGTTTTGCCTCCCCACGAAACAGTCGTCAGGCAAGGCTTAATTGACGCTGTGCGGGTGAAACCGCGCCGAATTATCGATTTGGGATGCGGCACGGGTTCGACAACCCTCATGCTCAAGCAAGCCTTTCCCGAAGCGGAAGTTGTCGGCTTGGACTTGTCGCCTTATATGCTGGTAGTTGCCGACATGAAAGCGCAAAAAGCCGGCTTAAATATCCAGTGGTTGCACGGAAATGCCGAAAGCGTTGCTTTTGGCGATGCCAGCTTCGATTTAGTCGCAGCTTCCTTGCTGTTTCACGAGACGCCGCCTGCTGTATCGCGGGCAATTTTGCGAGAAAGCTTCCGACTGCTGAAGGTTGGGGGACAAGTGGCAATTTTGGACGGAAACCAAAAAACTTTGCGGCAGACACAGTGGCTGACTGATATCTTTGAGGAGCCTTATATTAAGTCTTACGCGGCTGGCAGCCTCGATGCTTGGGCGGGGGCGGCTGGATTTGCGGCGGTGCAAACTCACGAACACTGGTGGACTAATCAGGTGACGCAGGGCGTGAAACCTTTGCCGGGGGAAGATTTGGAGCAGGCAAAGGTGGCGAGGGGGTGGAATTGGGGCGATCGAACTCCTGATTTTGATGGCGATTTACCAGGCATTCCAGCTCCCGCTTGATGTATTGTTGAGGTGTATTTTTCGCCCTTTGGGGGCGGGTTTTATAGATGGTTAGTTTTAGGTTGAGATGGTTGGTAAAACCCGCCCCTACTAACTTGCTAATGACTGATGATTAATGACTAATGACTAATGACTAATGACTCTAAAAGCAGTTTTATTTGATTTTAATGGTGTGATTGTTAATGACGAGCCGATTCACGAGAAAATAATCGATCGATTGATGCTCGATGAAAATCTCCAGCTCAAACGTGGGGAGGTTCGAGAAGTTTGTTTAGGAAGGAGCAATCGCGCTTGCATTACCGCACTGCTAGAGCGCCGGGGACGATATCTAACAGAAACATATCTCGATCGGCTGCTGCGGCGCAAGGCCGAAGCTTACAAAGCTCAAATAGATACTTTGGAGAAACTGCCGATTTATCCGGGTTTGGCAGAATTTATTGACAAAATTCGGGTTGCCGGACTGAAAATGGCCGTAGTTAGCGGGGCCATGCGATCGGATATAGAATTGGTGTTAGATCGGGCCGGTTTGGCAGCAAACTTTGAGTTAATTGTCGCAGGCGACGACTTGACGGCGAGCAAACCAGCACCCGACGGCTATCTATTGGCTGTGGAACTTCTCAACCAGAAATATCCCGACTTTAACCTGCAACCGATCGAGTGTTTGGCGATAGAAGATACTTTTGCGGGGATTGAAGCGGCGAAAAAAGCGGGGATTCAGGTTGCGGGTGTGACTCACACTTACCCGTTTCACATGATCCAGCGCCAAGCTAATTGGACGGTGGACTATTTTGCTGATTTAGAGTTGGATAGAGTGGCGGCACTTTGCTCGATCGCTCCCACTGACTCGGCTGCCGAAAAAACTTGACCTTTTTAGCAGTTACGTGCTAGTGTAGGTGACGGTCTGCGAACGTGAGAGCAAGCAAGACCTGTAAACCTTTTAGATCCGGCAATCCGGCATCTAAAATGCTAAATTAAAACTCAATCAGGGGAATTAGCTCAGTTGGTAGAGCGCTGCGATCGCACCGCAGAGGCCAGCGGTTCGAGTCCGCTATTCTCCATAAATCAAGGGCATTTCTACAGGTGACGATCTCACTTCGCTTTGAGCTCAAAGCGAAGTGCGATCGTCACCTGCTTTGATACTCGCCTATGAGTGTGCGATCAACCCGGTTGCTGCCTAAGTTTTAGCATCAATAACCTGTGGAGAGCGAGAAACCCGCTTTCTATTTTGTGCGATCGACCCGGTTGCTGCCTAACTGGTAGCATCAATAAGATAATTTATGTAAAGAAACCCGGTTTCTAATTACACACTAATTACTGAAAAGACGTATTTTGGTGTCTAAACCAGGTTTCAGAATAGAATGCAACGGTAGGTAAACTCCAAAGCCTTATGTCATCAGTCAATCTTAAATCTAAAATGGTATCCGCCCAGTTTTTGCAGCAGTAGCCATCAATCCCCAGAAAAGCTTCATTTTGTCAACATATCATAATTTTTGTATCTAAAAATACAACAGTATTCTGAAGCGAGTCTTAATATCAAGTCGCTATGTGTTATTATTCTCAATCATCTGACTCATCTATTCAAGAGTAACAAGAAAAAATGACAAAGCGATTCGATAGACGGAAATTTCTTTTATACGGTTCTGCTACCCTCACATCAAGTTTATTTCTAAAAGCTTGTAGAACTCCCACTCCAACAGGAACTCCCGCCGCTTCTCCCACATCAACAGGAACTACACCAGCCGCAGCCGGGGGCGGAAACACAATCAAAGTAGGAATTTTGCATTCCTTGAGCGGCACGATGTCAATCAGCGAAAAAAGCGTTGTTGATGCCGAACAATTAGCGATCGAAGAAATTAATAAAGCTGGTGGTGTCCTCGGAAAACAAATCGAAGCAGTCATAGAAGATGGCAACTCAGACTGGCCGACTTTTGCCGAAAAAGCCAAAAAATTGATCGACCAAGATAGAGTGGTCACCGTCTTCGGATGCTGGACTTCCGCCAGCCGCAAAGCAGTATTACCGGTATTTGAAGAAAAAAATCATATGCTCTGGTATCCCGTACAATACGAGGGTCAAGAGTGTTCCAAGAATATCTTTTATACTGGGGCGGCGCCGAACCAGCAAATCGAACCAGCAGTTGACTGGCTGCTAGAAAATAAAGGCAAGAAATTCTTCTTAGTCGGGTCGGACTACGTTTTCCCCCGCACGGCAAATACCATTATCAAGGCACAGCTAGCAGCCAAAGGCGGCGAATTAGTTGGGGAAGATTACATTCCTTTGGGCGGGACAGAAGTCACGCCAATCATTAGTAAAATTAAGGCTGCTTTACCAGACGGCGGCGTCATTTTCAATTCCCTCAACGGCGACAGCAACGTAGCATTTTTCAAACAGTTGCAGGGTGCAGGTTTGGGCCCGGACAAATATCCGTCAATGTCGGTCAGTATTGCGGAAGAAGAAGTAAAGGCGATCGGCGTAGAATATCTTAAAGGCCATTACGCCGCCTGGAATTACTTCATGACTGTAGAATCTCCGGCCAATACAAAATTTGTGGAAGCTTTCAAGGCAAAATACGGCAAAGATAGAGTGACCAATGACCCGATGGAAGCAGCTTACATCATGGTTTACCTGTGGAAGCAAGCTGTCGAAAAAGCAGGGACAGCCGACGATTTGGAAAAAGTACGGGCTGCCGCTTTGGGTCAAACCTTTGACGCGCCGGAGGGCAAAGTTACGATGGAAAACAACCACCACATCTCTAAATTTGTGCGCTTGGGCGAAGTGAGAGAAGACGGTTTGTTTAACATCGCTTATGCTACACCAGAAGCAGTGAAGCCGGTGCCTTGGAATCAATTTGTCGCTGAAACACAAGGCTTTGCTTGCGATTGGTCAGACCCCGCAAAAGGTGGCAAATTCAAAGCTTGATAAGTAGGTAATGCCAATTTTGTTCAGGTTGGCAACGTATCTTTTATCCCCCCCAATGGCGTGTTTTTAAACCCGGAGATCCCCCCCAGCCCCCCTTAATAAGGGGGGAGTAAGAGCATTCTTTCGTCAATCCCTACTCCCTTAATCAGGGGGAACTGGACTCTTCAAAGTCAACCCCTACTCCCCTTATTAAGGGGAATTTAGGGGGATCGAGACTCGGCTACAAGCGAGATATACAGAGAGTTTTAGTTCTAAGTTGGCACTAATGGGGTAAAACCAGCCCCTAATTATCCGCGAACAAACTTAACCGACTTGATGCAGGAGGAACAAAATTGGCGATATTAGATGGTTTATTTAACGGCATTAGCATCGGCGCAGTTTTACTAATTGCAGCCCTGGGATTAGCAATTATTTTCGGGCTGATGGGCGTGATTAATATGGCTCATGGCGAGTTGATGATGCTGGGGGCTTATACAACTTTCGTGGTGCAAAATGTCTTCAAAGGTATGGGAGGATTTGCCTTTGAAACCTATATTTTATTTGCGATTCCCCTAGCTTTTTTAGTAGCTGCATTGGTAGGATTGATTCTCGAACGCGGAGTGATTCGCTATCTTTACGGGCGGCCGCTAGAAACTCTGCTGGCAACTTGGGGTGTAAGTTTAATTTTGCAGCAGTTTGTCCGCAGCGTTAGTTGGGTTCTGGTAATTGGGATTGCGGTGTTTTGTTTGCTGTTTTTTGGCGGTTTGCGGTTGCTGAAATCTCGCCTGGATTTCGATCGCATTCGCAGCAAAGTTATCGCCATAATTTTGCCTTTATCTTTGGGTATTTCCTGGGCGGTGAGCGCTTTTTTAGGGCAAACTTACAAACTGGCAGTAACTCAACCTTGGTTTGGTGCTCAAAATGTGGATGTAACTGCACCGAAATGGTTGCGGGGTGGCATACCGCTGGGCAATTTTCAGTTGCCCTACGCCCGAATTTTTATTATTGTGCTGACAGCAATTTGTTTGGCGGGAATTTACCTATTTTTGCAAAAGTCTGTGTGGGGATTGCGGATTAGATCCGTGACGCAAAATCGCAGCATGAGTGCGTGTTTGGGAATTCCTACCGAACAAGTAGACGCGCTGACTTTTGCTTTGGGTTCGGGGTTGGCTGGTGTGGCTGGGTGCGCGATTAGTTTGATCGGTTCGGTAGGGTCAAATACTGGACAAAATTATATAGTCGATACCTTTATGGTGGTGGTTGTGGGCGGTGTCGGCAAGATTGTGGGGAGTGTAGTTGCTGCGATCGCGATCGGCACTGCAAATTACCTGATCGGTTCTGGAACCTTAGCATTAATGTTCGCTCCTATCAAGCCTTTAGCCGACTTCTTCACATTTTTCGCCACAACCAGCATGGCAAAAGTAATGGTATTCGCCTTAATTATGGCTTTTCTGCAAGTGAAGCCGGGAGGGATTTTCCCGCAAAAAGGGCGGACGGTAGAAAATTAAAAATTACAACTGCGAGTGTAGCGAAAAATGCAGAAAAAACATCAAAAACCCTGGGTAAAAGAAGCGGCAATTGTCAGCGCGATCGCCCTCACATTCATATTACTCGTCCCAGGAATACTCCCCGACGTCCGGCTCAATCAATTGGGGCGATTTTTAGCACTAGCAATTGCCGCCCTCGGCATAGACTTGATTTGGGGATACACGGGTTTACTTAGTTTAGGGCATGGGGTGTTTTTTGCGATCGGCGGCTACGCTTTCGCCATGCACCTAAAATTGCAAATTCCCCCAACCGCCAGCAGTCAATTGCCAGAATTTATGAACCTCTACGGCGTTACCGAACTCCCCTGGTTTTGGCAACCATTTTATTCATTTCCCTTCTCAGCATTAGCAATAGTTCTCATCCCCGCCATCTTGGGTGCACTTTTAGGTTATTTAGTATTCCGCAATCGAATTCGAGGCGTTTACTTTTCAATTCTCACCCAAGCAGCAACCATTGTATTTTTCAACTTCTTTAACGGTCAGCAAAAACTGATTAACGGAACCAACGGACTCACCGACTTTAAGACCTTGTTCGGAGCCACAGTTAATGACCGAGATACTCAATATATTTTCTATATTCTCACCATACTCTTTCTAGCAGCAACTTACGCCCTGTGTCGATGGCTGACGAGCGGGCGTTTCGGCCGCCTGCTAGTAGCAATTCGCGACGACGAAGTGCGCCTACGTTTCTCAGGTTACAATCCCACAGGCTACAAAGTTTTAGTCTTTGCAATTTCCGCCGGTTTAGCCGGGATTGCAGGCGCATTATTTACCGTACAAACCGGAATCATTTCGCCAAAAGCAATGGATATTGCCTTTTCAATTGAAATGGTAATCTGGGTCGCAGTGGGAGGTCGCGCCACATTATCGGGAGCAATATTGGGAACACTGCTAGTCAACTTTGGCAAGAGTTTCTTGAGCGAACAGTTTCCCGAAGTGTGGCTATTTTTCCAAGGCGCGCTATTCCTAATAGTAGTCACAGTGCTGCCCGACGGCTTAGTCGGATGGCTGCAACATCAAGGTTTCGACCAAATCCGCAGCTTGTTCAGAAGACCGAAGTACGCATCTACTTACCCCAGCCTGGAACAAGACCCGCAAGTGCAGCTCGAAAAAGAAGAACTTGAACATTGATTGCAAAAATATCGTGTAATTTATAAGTAGGTGGAAATAAAATAATTTCACTGGCAAGAGACAAACAAAACAATCCCAATAAACTTGGGAAAAGCTGCGTTTCTCTCTGAGGAGACGCAATATATATGTCCACCTACTTAGATATCCCTAGCAAACAGCTTTGTTCTTGAACTTGAGGGTCAACATATGGCAGATATTATTGACTACAAAATCTACGGCGACGATTTGCAACTCATCGAGATTGAACTCGACCCCAAAGAAGGCGTCAGGGCGGAAGCTGGAACCATGACATACATGGAAGGCGACATCCAAATGCAAACATCCACAGGCGGCGGCTTATTTCAAGGTTTCAAACGAATGCTGACAGGAGCGGGTTTTTTCATTACCACCTTTGTCAACGCCGGAAATCGTAAGGCCCGCGTCGCTTTTGCCGCCCCCTATCCGGGTAAAGTAATTCCCCTCGATTTAGGCCAACTTGGCGGTAAATTTTTGTGTCAAAAGGACTCATTTCTCTGTGCGGCAAATGGCATTGAAATTGAGGTAGCTTTCACCAAGCGACTAGGTGCCGGTTTCTTTGGCGGAGAAGGTTTTATTCTGCAAAAATTGCAGGGTGACGGGCTAGCTTTTGTTCATGCGGGAGGAACAATAGTTGAGAAAAATTTGGGAGTTGGCGAAGTGTTGCGAGCGGACACTGGTTGTTTGGTAGCTTTTGCGCCGACTGTAGATTACGATATTCAGTTTGTTGGCGGGTTTAAAAATGCTCTATTTGGCGGCGAAGGCTTGTTTTTAGTCAAGCTAACCGGGCCTGGAAAAGTGTATTTGCAAAGTCTGCCACTCTCGAAGTTAGCTGAGCGAATTATGGCTGCCAGCCCTACTGCCATCCCGAACAGTCCTAGTAGTTTTACTTGAGAGTAAACTGCCAGCCAAAAGTAGAAACTAGGGTGCCACGGAAGGAGATAAACTCTGCTTAATAAGGAAGGATATTTGCGCTACGCACGTACAAAGTGTATCGGTTGTTGTCCATTAGTGAGTTAATTACTAATTATGAATGGAAAAGTATTAGAAATAGAAAACTTGACTGTTAGTTTTGATGGTTTTAAAGCCATCAACGGTTTAAATTTCAGCATGGATGCGGGCGAACTGCGAGTTATCATTGGGCCCAACGGTGCGGGGAAAACAACTTTTCTCGATTCGATTACCGGGAAGGTGCAGCCGACAGAGGGCAGGGTGTTATTTAAGGGACAAAATTTACGCAAGTTGTCGGAAGATAGGATTTCGCGCTTGGGAATTGGCCGCAAGTTTCAGACGCCGCGAGTTTACTTGAATTTAACGCCACGCGAAAATTTGGAATTGTCTTGCAGCCGCCATAAAAATGTTTTTTCGACTTTGTTCAAGCCTGCTTCTGCTGCTGAAAAACGCACGGTGGCCGGTTTGTTAGAAACAATTGGTTTAGTTGCTAAGGCTGATATTTCGGCTGGTTTGCTTTCTCACGGGGAAAAGCAATGGTTGGAAATTGGAATGTTGGTGGCTCAATCTCCTGATTTGTTGTTGGTAGATGAACCTGTGGCGGGTTTGACGGATGAGGAAACGGTGTTAACTGGAGAGTTGCTGATTTCGTTGGCGGAAAGTCATTCGGTGTTGGTAATTGAACACGATATGGAGTTTGTGCGGCAAATTGCGCGGCAGGTGACGGTGTTGCATCAGGGTGCGGTTTTGTGCGAGGGGACTATGGATGAGGTGCAAAATGACGATCGAGTAATTGAGGTATATTTGGGAAAACCTGAAGAATAGTTATTAGTCAACAGTCAACAGTCAACAGTCAACAGTCAACAGTCAACAGTCAACAGTCAACAGTCAACAGTCAACAGTCAACAGTAAATAATTATGCTACAAGTCTCTAATTTGAATGTTTATTACGGCGAAAGTCACATTTTGCGCGATGTCGATTTAAGCGTCATGGCGGGCCAAATGGTTTGCTTAATCGGCCGCAATGGTGTGGGCAAAACTACTATGCTAAAAACAATTATGGGGTTGCTGCAACCGCGCAGTGGCACTATTGCTTTTGGCGGAGAATCTATTGCTTCTAAGTTGACTCACCAGCGGGCTAGATTAGGCATTGGTTATGTGCCTCAAGGGCGTGAAATTATTCCACGTTTGACGGTTAAAGAAAATTTATTGTTAGGTTTGGAAGCGAAACCAACCAAAATCAAAAATCCTGAAGTTCCTGATGAAATTTTTGATTTATTTCCTGTTTTGAAAACTATGCTCGATCGCCTGGGAGGTGATTTGAGCGGGGGACAGCAGCAGCAGTTAGCTATTGCTAGGGCTTTGATGGGTGAGCCGCAGTTGCTGGTTTTGGATGAACCTACGGAAGGGATTCAACCGTCTATTATTTTAGACATAGAAGCTGCGGTGCGCCGTGTGGTTGCGACTAGGGGAATTTCTGTTTTGTTGGTGGAGCAACATTTGCATTTTGTGCGGCAGGCTGACTGGTATTATGCTATGCAAAAAGGCGGGATTGTGGCTTCTGGAAGCACTAGCGAGTTAAGTGATGAGGTGATTCAGAGGTTTTTGGCGGTTTGATTCAGAAGGAAGTTCGGCAACGGATTCTGTAACGGATGTAACGGATGTAACGGATGGAAGGAAGAGGGAAGAGGGAAGAAGGAAGACGGAAGAGGGAAGCTGGAAACGAGGAAACGAGGAAACGAGGAAACGAGGCAGAGCCTCTAGATATTTATTCCCAGGCTCTGCCTGGGAACAAGGAGGCAGAGCCTGGGAAAAAGGCATTCCGTTCGGGCACCATCCCCACTTTGTTGGACAAGAAGCGATTTCAATCGCGCCGGAAACGAGACTATATTATTGATTTTTTCTGCCGTCTGGCATTGTGGTGCCGGCCATACTTGCTCGATCGATACTAGCGCCATCTATATTAGCATTGCGGAGGTTGGCATCGGAAAGATTGGCATCTCTCAAGTCGGAAAATCGCAGGTCTGCACCGTCTAGATTTGTCTTTGTCAAGTTAGCTTTTCTGAGGTTAGCGTTGCTGATTCTCGCTCCTACTAATTCGGCTCCGCTTAAGTTTGTGCGAGCTAAATTGGTGTTGACAAAATCTGAGATCTCGAAGCGACTACCGCTGAGGTTGGCATCTGATAAATCTGCTCCTGTAAGGATGGGATTTTTTAAGTTAATGTTAACTAATTTTACGGCTCGGAGGTCGCAGCGGGAGCAGCTTTGAGTTAGCAGCAGCGTTTCGACGTTGGCGTTGATTTGGTCGATTTGTTGCTGGGAGAAATTTTCGGCAAATTCTGGGGAGACGTAGCCGAGGTTTTTGGGGTCGGCTGGTTTTGGTTGGGGTGTTTGGATTGGAGGTGTTTGGATTTGTTGGGGTGTTTGAATTTGTTGGGGTGTTTGTGGTTGGGGTGTTGGGATTGGTTGGGGTGTTGGGATTGTTTGGGGTGTTGGGATTGGTTGGGGTGTTGGGATTGGTTGGGGTGTTTCTATTTGCCCGATCGCACTTAGTTGCAGCCCCACCTTCGGCAAATCGAGAGTTGCTGCAAAAATTAGTAGGGCGATCGACATTATTGTGAGTTTTTTCATAAATCAATAACTTTTTGTTTGCAAAAATACCATTTATATGGTATAATACCTCGAAAAGTGAACACCCTACATTTCGCTAAATAAATCAAAATTCAGATAAAAAACTTCGGAACCATCAGGTGCGCGAATTAACTTTTCTATTACCGGAGGCAGTTGCTGTTGACGGTACAATTCGGGAATCTCGCAGAAGCTTTCTTCGGTAATTTCCAAAATTTTTGGCATATCAGGAAGGGGAATCCCCAACCGATCGCTTTTATTTAAGGTACAAATAATCAGGTATTTGCAGTCAGCCATGCTCGGACTGCTGGGAAATATTTTGGATAAATTAATTATGGTAATCAGTTCTTCTTGATGCCGCAGTAAACTATTACCGTTAGGTAAAGTGCCGTAGGCATTAAAGTTTTTAACAATGCGCTCCACTCGTTCTATAGGAACAGCATAGTAAATATTTCCAAGTTCAAAAGAAACAAATTTTTTAGGGGCAATTCTAACAGTGGCTTGTTTCTTGCTCCGAAAGCGGCGATTGTAATTGGCGTGAGTCATTCGATTTTAGATTTTAGATTTTAGATTTTAGATTGAAGAATTATTTGATTGAATATTGAAGATTATTTGATTGAAAATTGAAAACTATTGGATTTTAGTAGTGATTCTGCTGCGTAGCTTCCCACTCTAATTCGCGGGTGGAATTATTTTTAGCCTAAGTTTTGTTGGAGATTAGGGATTATTTGATGAAAAATTTGAGATTGTCGATTAAATTATTGATTGGTGGATTAATTTGGGGATAGCTTGTAAAAGTTGGGCTTCGCTGTAAGGTTTCGTGAAATATTGATTTGCGCCTAATTCCATTGCCATTTGCCGATGTTTTGCCCCGCTACGGGATGTCAGCATAGCTACAGGAATCTTAGCAAACCGCTCAGTCGATCTGATCGATCGCAACAATTCAAATCCATCCATCCGGGGCATTTCAATATCCACGATCGCCAAACTGCAATCAAGACCATTTTGCAACTTTTCCAGGGCATCCACGCCGTCTTTCGCCTGTACCACCCGGTAGCGAGCACGAGTCAGCGTCAGAGACAGCAACTGGCGAATTGTATAGGAATCATCCACTACCAAAATCTGCGGTGACTTACTCGCACTCGGCGGTATCTCCTGCAGTTTACCGGAGACAGCGGCGATCGAACTATTTACCACAGGTTGACCCACCAAATCGTCCACATCCAGAATATTCACCACGCGCCCGTCCCCCAAAATCGTAGTCCCCAAAACGCCACGAGGCTTGGATAGAGGCGGTGGCAAAGGTTTAACCACAATTTCCTGCTGACCGATCAGCCGTTCCACGGCCACCGCCAGCATTCCTTCAGTAGAAGCCAAAACCAGGACAGGAATTTCGTCTTGGGTCAAAGGGTCAGGAGAGGGGGCATCCGGCGGGAGGACGCTGTATTCTAGCAAATCTTGCATTCTCACCAAACGAATAAATTCCTCCCGCCACCACAGCATCGGCTGATTGCCAGCAAGGTGAACTTCCGAGGCTTTAATGTGCAGAATTTCCTCGACTGCATCCAGCGGCACCGCTATTTTATTGTGATCGGTCTTCACCATCAAAGCATCAGTAATCGACAGCAGCAGTGGCAGTTTAATGATAAAACTGGTACCTTTTCCCAGGCGAGAGTCTACCTTCACAGTCCCCCGCACAGTCCGCAAATTTGTTCGCACCACGTCGAGCCCGACTCCGCGCCCCGAAAGGTCGCTGACGCCTTCTGTAGTGCTGAAACCCGGCCAAAACAGAAAATCGTAGAGTTCGGCAATGGAAAATTCTTGAGCTTGTTCCTCCGTCGCCAAACCCTTTGTGACAACTTTACGGCGAATGATTTCCGGGTCAATGCCTTTGCCGTCATCGGCGACAGTAATAATAGTTTGGCCGCCTTGGTGGCGGGCTTCTATTTCTATTTGACCGCTGGCCGGCTTGCCGCTTGCTTGCCGAACTTCGGGCATTTCGATGCCGTGGTCGAAAGCGTTTCTCACTAAGTGTATTAAGGGGTCGCGCAAAGCATCGAGCAAACTTTCGTCAATTTTGGTATCTCTTCCCACTAGCAGCAGGTTGACATCTTTATCATATGTGAGGCACATCTCCCGCAGCGCTCTGGGCAAGTGATCGACGGCGCGACTGAAACTCACGACTCGCAACTGCATGACGCGGCTGCGTAGTTGTTCGGTAATGCGGCGCAGTTGGTCGGTACTGCGCTCGAATTTTATGGCTAAGGTGTCTAATTTGGTGGCGGAGTGAGAAATTGCTTGGGCAGTTTCGATGACTTCTGCGGCTGTCGAGTGGAACTCTGTATAACGATCCATCTCTAAGATATCGAAGTGAGCATGAACCGGAGAGGATTTGCCGTTAGCAATCATGGGGAATTCTGTTTCTACTGCTGCAACTTTTCCCAATCCAGAGCTCCCGTTTCCCCCTCTCCACTCTGCAAAGCTCAGTCTGTCGTATTCTTCTCGCAACTGACCGCCGAATTGGCTTAAATCTACGATATTGCGGCGGATGCGCTTGACTTCGCCGCGCAGTTCGGATTCTTGAAGTTCTAAATTTGTACGGTTGATGACTAATTCCCCGACTAGATTCACCAATTCAGTTAAGCGTTCTAAGTCTACCCGGATTGTCGGCCTTTGCGGGTTGGCGACTGGGAGAGTCGGGGAGGGGGGGACAGTCGGGGAGGGGGAGGGGGAGATTTCCGGGGGAGTCGGGGAGTCGAGGAGTCGGGGGGAGTCGGGGGGAGTCGGGGATGGGAAGTTTTCCGGGGGAGTCGGGGAGTCGGGAAGTCGGGGGGAGTCGGGGGGAGTCGGGGAGGGGGAGGTTTCGGGGATGTCGATCGCCCTTCCTTCCAATATTTGTTGGCGTGCGGTTTGCAAGTTTTGGGCGATCGCCCAACCCTCGGATTGCAAGCGTTGTAGAGTCAAGTCGGGAGAGTCGATCAAAGCGCTGAGGGCTGCGGCGACTTTCCCAAAATCCGGCAATTGCAGCATTCCAGCCAAACCGGAGAGTTGGTAGTAAACCTGGTTGAGGGCGGTGACGCTTTTTGCCAAATCTGCCTCGGAAGCTTGGGAAAGCTCGGTTTCTAGGCGATTGAAGAGTGCCGGCACTTGCTGTTCAAAAATCAGTTTCAGGGTGTCGGGGGCGGGCGATTGGCTGACTGCGGGGACTGGTGGCTGTTCTGACTTGCCGTACTTAGCCTGGAACTGATCGAAAATTTGGGCGATCGCCTCCAAGTTTTCCGTTTGATCCGGAGTTGTGATATCGGAGTGTTGAATTGATTCGAGCGCAATCTTTTTGAGAGCATCCACCCCTTGCAGCAAAACACTCACAGTAGTCGGTTCCAGGGCCGACAAGTCTGTGCGATCGCGCAAAATGACAAAACAATCCTCCAGCGTGTGAGCCGCCGCCGATACGTTTTGAAAGCCCAACATCGAACCTGCACCTTTAATCGAGTGCGCCGCCCGAAACATTTCTTTAACTGCAGCTTGTCGCTCTTTCAAACCCGCAGCTTCCATCGCCAGCAGATTCGTCTCCATTGACTGGAGAAACTCTTCGCATTCTGCGGTAAAAGCATCTATTAATTCGTTTAAATCGTCATCATTCATATTAGTTTGTTGTCTGTTGTCTGTTGACTGTTGACTGTTGGCAGTTAACAGTTGTCTGTGGGCAGTTTTTTTATATATGTACCCCGTTATTTAACTGTAATTGTTGTCAGGGTGGGTTCACGATTATCTATAAATTCGCATTCAGGATATTCGTCAACTCGCCCCGGCAACAACGATAGTTATTAGTGATTCGTATAACTGTCAACTGTCAACTGTTAACAGTCAACGGAACTAACTGCGGAAATTCGCCACCGACTTTTGCAATTGGCCCAGAGAACCAGACAACTCGTCCAAAGATGCTTTGACATCCGCACCTTTTTGGGCAGTCGTATTAGCAATCTCGTTGACTTGCTGCATACTGTTAGCAATTCCCTCAGCCGAAACAGTTTGCTTGGCAGATGCGATAGTAATATTCTGCACCAAAGCATTCATTTCTCGACTAACTTCGATGATGGCATTGAGGTGAGTTTTAGCTTCGCTTGCCAGCTTAGTGCCTTCCACTACCTCCAGCGTCCCCGATTCCATTGCCTTCATCACGCGGCTGATTTCTTCTTGAATTGTACCGACAATTTCCGAGATTTCCTCAGTAGCGCCGGCGGATCTTTCTGCTAATTTCCGCACTTCTTCGGCAACAACTGCAAAGCCTAAACCTTGTTCGCCGGCTCGCGCCGCCTCAATAGTAGCATTCAGAGCTAATAAATTAGTTTGCGAAGCAAGTTGAGAAATCGAAGTCACAATTTTGCCAATTTGCTGCGAAGATTCGCCCAAACGCTTCATCATTTTTGAGGTAGAGGCGATCGTCAACCGGAGCCCGTTAATACCTTCGACAGCTCGATCGACCGCCATACCGCCGACTTCAGCCGTTTGAGAAGACTGCTGAGCCACTGTTTCGGCGCGCACCGAAACATCTCGCACGTCGCGGATCGAATTCACAATCCGCTCGATTTCGCGCATGATGGCAGATATTTTTGCTGCTTGAATTTCCGCCTGTTGAGTGAGTTGACTGGTATTGTTAATTGACTCGCCCGTGGCAGATGTTACCTGTTCGGCTAAAGTTTGAATTCCAGTTACCACTTTCCGCAGAGAACCGATTAAGAAGTTGAAAGAGTCGGCGACAGCACCTAAAACGTCGTTAGTCACTTCCGCCCTGACTGTCAAGTCGCCTTGAGCCGCCCCTTTAATTTCTCCCAACAATTTGAGGACTTGCTGCGTCAGAGAATCAGCTTCAGCTTTACGTTCGGCTGCCAATTTTTCCAGTCGTTCTTCTGCTTCTTTGCGCTCGGTGATGTCAAAGCGAATGGCGATATATTTGACTATTGTGCCGCTGGTATCAAAGATGGGGGAGATCGTGGAATCTACCCAGTAAAACGAGCCATCTTTGCGTCGGTTTTTGATTTTCCCTTTCCACACCAAACCGCGAGAAAGTGTCACCCACATTTCTTCAAAAAATGATTTGGGATGGTAGCCGGAATTGATAAGGCGGTGGTTGCGGTGCAGGAGTTCTCCCATGCTGTAACCGGAGATTTCAATGAATCTGTCGTTGACGTAGGTAATCATGCCTTGGACATCAGTTTCGCTGACGATCGCCGATTCGTCTAGGGCATTCTGCCGAGTTTTGAGTTCTTGCAGCAAGCGTTCCTGTGCCTCGGCTAACTGCTGCATTTGCTGCTGAGATGCTCTTTGTTCGGTGACGTTGCGGCAAACGACTACGCCGCCTTTAAGCGCCCCCGTTTCGTCTTTGAGCGGCCGGCCGTTAATTTTCACCCACAGGCCCTCTGGCTTCCCTCTGTGGCGGGTGAAAAGCTCTACTTCGTCAGAGGCTTCTCCTCGAACCGCCCGCGCTAAAGGTATGTCCGCTGGGGGATAGGGAGTTACGGTATCGGGCAAGAATAAACCGTATCTTGCCGACCATTCGTCGGGAAGAGTATCTGTCGAACCCGTGCCAAAGATATCTTGGGCGGCGGGGTTGAACAACACAAAATTGTTATTTTCGTCCGCAGCAATTATGCCGTCGCCAATGCTATTTATTAGCAGTTGCAAGAGATTGCTTTGCTGCCGCAATTGGCCTTCGGAACTGGCTAATTGGGCTGTTGTTTTTTCCAGTTGCACCATCGCCTGTTTGCTTTCGGTAACGTCGCGAGCAACTGCATACATAAGCTGTTGTTCGGTTTCAGGTCGCACTTTCCACGACAGCCATCTGTAGGAACCGTCTTTGCAACGGTAGCGATTTTCAAAAAACTTTATTTCGATGCCCTCGGTTATTCTTTTTGCTGCGGCTATGCTTTCTTCGCGATCGTCTGGATGGAGGAAATTGAGAAAAGATTGGTCTTGCACTTCTTCTAGGGTGTAGCCGAGGGTGGTTTCCCAAGCGGGATTGAGGCGCTTGAATGTGCCTTCAAAATCTAAAATACAAACCAAGTCTAGGGAAAGGGTAAAAAATCGATCGCGCTCTTCTTCTGCTTTTTTGCGATCAGTAATTTCGATCGCCACACCGCCGACACCGATGGGTTTGCCGTCAGATCCGGGCAAAGGAAAGTATGAAGCCAGCCAATCTCGCATGACACCTGGTTGGTTGACGGTTGTGCCCGACACCTCAATGTTTAAAAACGGTTGGTTGGTGGCGAGAATCTGCTCCAACATCGGCTGTAGGGTATCGAGCCTTTCGGGTACAACTTCCCTCACCGTCTTGCCGAGGTATTCGGCAACTGAGGCGCCGAGGGTTTCCGCTAATTTCTCGTTAACTTGGACGAAGCGCAACTGCTCGTCAAAAATAAACATTGAGGCCGGGGCGGCTGTGAAAAATGCGTCAAAGCGGGTTTGACGCAAAACTAATTCTCGTTCTAGGGCTTTGCGATCGCTGATGTCGCGAGCTTCTGGAATCAGCAGCACGACTTTGCCGCTGTCGTCTACGATCGGCTTGAGGGAGAAGTCCACAGTTATCACAGCACCCCCAGCAACGAGCACGTCGGCTTCGTAGCGGACTACCTCGCCGGCGGCAGCTTTTATGAGCGCTGCTTGCACTTTTTGCTTGGCTTCTGGGGAAATTTGCCACCACAAATTATCTGCAAACTGCGTGCCTACGAAGTCTTCGCGCTCCAGTCCGGCGATGTCGAGGGCTGTTTGGTTGGCTTCCAAAACGGTTCCGTCTGGTTTTAGCAGCCCCACTAATTGGAACGATTGGTCAAAAATGGCTCGGAATAGTCTTTCGCGCTCGCGCAGCATCTCTTCTGCACGCTTGCGATCGCTGATGTCGCGAGTAACTGTTGCCAACCCGATAGGCTCGCCGGTTTCTGGGTGTTTGACGGTAAATATGGTGAAGTCAACCGGAATGTTTTCGCCGGTTTGAAAGTTCCTCAAGCGGAATTCACCCTGCCAAAAACCGTCTCGCACAGTAGGGGGCAGGATTTCTTGTTGGAAAAACTTAACATCTTCTGCACAGAAGAACTCATAAACACTTTTGCTTTTGACTTCTTCAATATTTGGCAATCCTACTAGGTTCATTCCAGCGGGATTCAGGTATGTTGCCTCTCCCTCCAGGGTGGCAGTGCCGATAAAATCCGAGCTGCTTTCTACGATCGAAATCAATCTTTGCTTTTCGATTTCGGCTTGCTTGCGCTCCGTGATGTCGTTGTTCGTTTCTAAAATTGCTTTGGGTTTTCCCTGTTCGTCTCGCTGCAAATTCCAGCGACTGAATACGGTAATTTTTGTGTCATAATTGGTGGTGTGAATTAATTCACCTTCCCAATAATCCTGCTCTTCTAACTGTGCCAAAATAGCGGCTAAAGGCTGGGGAAAAATGGTGTGCAATATAGTATGGGTGACTTTCCCCAAAGCTGCTTTTTTTGTCCAGCCGTACATCCGTTCGGCTCCCTGATTCCAAAAATTAATCGTGCCGTCAATATCCCGAACGATCAAGCCATCGCTGGCAAGATCGAGCATTTGCAAGTTCTGCTGCAAGGTTTGTTCTACGCGCTTGCGTTCTGTAATGTTGCGGGCGATGGTTGAGAGAAATTCAATTTCTCCCTTTTCGGATTTGTGAGCAATAATTACTTGAGAAACTGGTATTTCTTTGCCGTCTAAAGTTTGCCAAATTGTCTCACCGCTCCACGCCCCGTCCCGGCAAGCTGCGGGGATGCCGACATTCATAATAGTGTCAATACTTTTGGGCGATGTCAGGTCGGAAATGTTGACTCCGGCTACATCTGCGTTTTCGGCAACTTTCAGCATTTCTCTGGCGGCACGGTTGAGATAAATGGTGCGCTGTTGGGTGTCGGCTATGCCTACCCAGTCTGTTGTGGTTTCTAAAATTGCTTTGAACCGCAATAGTTCTTGTTCAGATTTGCGACGATCTGTGATGTCGCGCGCGAAGCCGACCATTCCTAAAATGTTGCCTTCTGCATCTTTGAGGGCCAATTTCTGGGTGTCAAAGGTGTGTACTTGGCCGTCGGCTAAGGTGGCTAAGTCGTTGGAGGCCGGCGCGAGGTGGTTGCCGCCCCGGAAGTTTTGGATTTGGTTCTCGGAATCGGTTTCGGCGTGGAAGTTGGCGAAGATTCGATCGACCGATATGCCTATTTCTGTGTCGTCTTTGCCGATAATTTCTGCTTGAGTTTTGCCGAAGGCGGCGGCGAAACCTGCATTGACTAGGGTGTAGCGCAAGTTTCGATCTTTGACGAAGATGCAGTCTGGCGTAGCATCAATGACTGTTCGCAGCAAGTTTTGGGAACTTTCTACTTCTGCCAGTGTCTGCCGCAGTTGTTCTTCCATTTCCACGCGATTGGTGATATCTCTAATCGCGCAAACGAGAAATTTCCTGCGGTCGGCATCTACAAAGGTACATTTTTTGGCGGAGAGAAAGCGCGTCTTTCCTGCTCGGTCTGTGATGGTTTTTTGGATTTCGGTGCTGGTATTTGTCAAGAAAACTAATTCGTCTTTTTCTCGATATGTCTGTGCTTCCTGTTTGGACAAGAACAGGTCGTATGATTTGCCAATTAGTTCTTCTCTGCTGTGATTTATGTATTGACAAAAGGCATCGTTTAATATTATCCAGCGGTGCTGTTGGTCTTTGACATAAATCGGGTCGGGGATGCTGTTGAGGATGTTGTTTAAGAATTGTTCTGAGGCTTTTAATTGCTCTTGGGCTGCGGTGCGATCGCGAATTTCCTGTTCCAATTGTACGTTAGTTTGCAGGATCTGCTCGGTTCTTTCATTCACTCGCTGCTCTAGTTCTGCGGTTAGCTGCTGCAATGTGGCTTCTGCCTGTTTGCGCTGGGTAATGTCGCGGCCTTCGGCGAGGATTTGAAATACTTCTCCTGTTTCATTTAACAGCGGCTTAAACGACACGTCCATTACTGTCACATGGTTGTTGGGGCCGGTGATTTCGTATTCTTCCCGGACAAACTTGCCGGCGGAGACTTGTTTTATGTTTGTTTTTAGGCGCTGCTGGTTGGTTGGAGATGATGCCCACGAAGGTGTCAGCCAAAATTTCAGCCCCAAGACTTCTGATGGTTGCAAATCGCCCAATTCTAGCGCTGTCTGATTTGCTTCGATCAGAGTACCGTCTGGCTCCAATAATGCGAACACTTGAAAAGCTTGGTCGAAGATGGCGTGAAATCGCTGGTTAGTTTCGCTCAGTGCTTGTTCTGTTTCTTTTTTAGAACTCAGGATTTGCTTGGAACCTACTAAGAATCCGTAGCGGTTGGACAAACTCAAAAAAACGAGCGCCGCCATTACAGTTATCCAATCGAAGACAGTTTGTGCCACCGGAGAGTGCGGCAGCCCTAGGTATTGGGCGGCGTGGCCGCTGTGGCCGAAAGCGCAGCTCCAAAATATGGCTGCTGTGGCTGTGGCGAAGATGTCGAACCCGAATTGACGGTTTCGCCACAAACCTAAGCTGATTATCCAGGCGATGGCAAAGTAACACACACAAATGATGCAATTAGCAGCTCCAGCTACCACCGATTGGGAGAAGTCAGGCAACGTCAGAGTGAATGTCGTTGCGATCCAGGTATAGAGAATTTTGATCATAAAATTAAGGATGGGCAAATCGGATGCGGGCGATCGTTAGTTAAAATTATTGATGCAAAGCCGTTGCAGACTTATCTGTATTGTTGATTTTTACCAGCGTTCGGAATGGGCGATCGCTTCTACATCGACAATCATTAGCAAGCGTCCTTCGGAATTGTACAGACCTTTTAAGAATGGAGCTAGGTCGGGACTCACATCTAGTGCTGAGACAATGCGATCGGGATTGAGAGGTAAAACTCCTTCGACGCGGGAGACGGCTAATCCCAGGCTGATTCTCGACAACAATCTCACGTCTCGCGGATCGGGCGCTTCTACCACTAAGATGCGGCTGTTTGAGTGGTAGGTGTCAACCGACTCAATACCGACAAACAGTCCGAAGTCTGCTGCTGCTAAGATTTCGCCCCGCAAGTTGGTTAATCCCAGCAAAAATGGCTGGGTGTTGGGAACCAGGGAAATCGGTTGTTCATTGAGGGAAAGGACTTCCCGCACTGCATCTAACTCTATGCCGAACAGACTCCCTCCTTGACCGAACAGGAGAAATTGCTTTGTTGCACTTGTCTGATTCCCCCCAGCGGGGAGAGTCGTTATTTTCATGGATTATTTTTAGTTTCTAGTGTAGCTTACAAATTAAAGTTTTGCTTTGACCCTAAAGCCGATCGCCGATCGATTCTTTCAGCATCAGTTTTGGTGCCTCAAATGTTTCCGTTAGATAAATCGCGGGTTGAGCAAATAAGCAGGTCGCTATCATTAAACATAAAACTTTTAGGGGTTTCAAAAACCCAGTTTCTTAAAAAAAAAGGGGTTTGTCTGTATAATGTTTTTTGAGAAGCTGCCGATGACTTTATATTTTGTTTACGCCGAAAGCAGGCGCTGCACTATGTGGACGAGTTGCTGAGGTTCAAAGGGTTTGCTGACGTAAGCATCGGCCCCTAAATCTGTTCCCCAAGCTTTATCAATCTCGGTGTTTTTATGAGTACAAAATACTACGGGCAATTTTGCAGTTGCGCGATCGCCCCGCAATTCTCTGATCACTTCAAACCCGTTCATTCGTGGCATCACTACATCTAAAACGACCAAAGCCGGAGGGGTTCTGCGGATCATGGCGATCGCCTCTTCGCCGTCGCCTGCCCGGATCACATCCAATCCGGCATCTTGAAGAATTCGGCAGATGATTTCTAGTTCGCTCTTAACGTCGTCCACTACTAAAATTTTTGACATAATTCCACACTTCCTTGCTCTTATTGACAGCGGACTACGTTTATTCAGAAGCTGGCGCGATCGGCGGCGATGGGACTAGACCGCTTTACGGACAAATTAATGTACTTCCAAATACAATATAGCCGATCGTATGGCTGAAGGTTGGCGGTCAGCGACAAAAAGCGATAAAAATTTACTTTACTAACTAAATTGCTCTGAATAAATTAATCGGCAATTAGTAATTGATTCGTGGTAATTCGCTGTTTTAAAACCAACAGATATCAGGAGAAAGATCGATGACCGGACCAAAGCCGGATTTTCTACGTATTTTTTTAGCTTTATTCCCAATAAGCTAATCTAGTGCAGTGCCTAAATGATGTTATCTAAAATATTTAATTAGCGGTATTTACAGCGATTTAAAAGGATCTATAGCGGTGTCAATACTGGTATTAAAATAATTTTTTTCCGTTCAAATACAGCACAATATCGCTTAGCAAGCGCTATTATTTAATTAATAAGACAAGTCAAATTTTAGGATTGTAACAATGACATTTAAATGATTTTATTGTGTGTGATTTATAATTGGGGCGCAAATTCAATGGATCGCGCGGCAGTCCCATTTTAGCCAGTAGAGGAGTGTTGGGTTCACCAAAACTGCTACCAGCAGGCGATCGCCATCCTTGAGCTTGATTGTGGGTTCAGCCGCAAAGACTGCTGCAAGATGCGGTCAATCGATTTTAGATTTTAGATTTTAGACTTTAGAATTGAAGAAGCGCTCCCACTGATAAATCCGGGGGCTGGTGATGAGCAGTCGGAGTTTTTTTCTCTCTTCACGGATGAATCCGGCGGCCCCGGACGAAATTGCTTGATTGTCAAATTAGCCGCTGAGAGAGAGACGGCGATCGGCTATAATAAAGGGCTAGAGGAAAAGAACACCGAAAATCCGAAAATATGGTTGCCATCCAAAGAAATCTCAACATTGCCGCGCTAGAAGCAGAATACAGTCAAAAAACACCGCGAGACATTCTCAAATTTGCCCTAGAAAATTTTGACAATATCTCCATTTCTTTCAGCGGGGCTGAAGATGTAGTTCTGATCGATCTTGCCTCAAAAATCACCAAGAATTTCCGCGTTTTCACCCTAGACACCGGACGATTGCACTCAGAAACTTATCAGTTTTTGGATCAAGTCAGAAAACATTACGGCATTAAATTAGAAGTAATGTTTCCCGATGCAGCAGAAGTACAAGCCCTAGTAGAAGAAAAGGGATTGTTTAGTTTTTATCAAGACGGTCACAAAGAATGCTGTGGCGTGCGGAAAGTCAAGCCGCTGCGCCGCAAATTGAATACTCTCGATGCTTGGATTACCGGTCAGCGCAAAGACCAAAGTCCCAGTACCCGCAACGGTATTCCGGTTATTGAAGTTGACACTGCATTCTCAACTCCTGATCATGAATTAATTAAATTCAATCCCTTAGCAAACTGGTCTTCGGCAGAGGTTTGGGAATACATTCGCGCTTTGGATGTGCCTTACAACAAGTTGCACGAACGCGGTTTTGTAAGTATTGGTTGCGAACCTTGTACCAAGCCGATTTTGCCGAACCAACACGAACGCGAAGGTCGCTGGTGGTGGGAAGAAGCGACCGTAAAAGAATGCGGTTTGCACGCTGGTAACGCACAAACATAGTAAATCACTCAAGGAGTAAGGTGCGCTAGGCTCACCAAAAAAATAGTAGGGTGCGCTAGGCGCACCTTACCCAAGAATAAATGCACTTCACATAAATTCTAGCCGAAGAATTCGCAATTAAAATAAACACAAATTAAGCTGAGCTTGCCCTTGAAATTTGATATAATGATCGACATTCAGAATAAAAGCTAGCGGAAGAATTCGCAATTAAAATAAACACAAACTAAGCTGAGCTTGCCCTTAAACTTGGATAGAATGATCAATATTCAGAAAAGTTTTTAAAGTAGGTACTATATGCTCGCGTCAACTAGCGAATTGCTGAACACGGCTTTGAGAAATGGTTATGCGATCGGCGCTTTTAACGTCTATAACCTCGAAGGAGTAACAGCCGTCATCAAAGCGGCAGAAGCGCTGCACAGTCCTGCTATACTGCAAATTCATCCCAGTGCCCTCCAATACGGAAAATCGCCTTTAGTCGCGCTGTGCATCAAAGCGGCCCACAAATCTTTAATGCCGATCGCAGTACACTTAGATCACAGCACCTCAGAAAAAGAAATTCACCTCGGCTTAGCCGCCGGCATCAAATCCATTATGGCAGACAGTTCTTTTTTGCCATACGAACAAAACTTAATATTTAGCCGAGAAATGACTAAATTAGCCCATGCTAACGGTGCGGCAGTTGAAGCAGAAATCGGCAGAATTAGTGGCAGGGAAGACGGTTTGACAATCGATGAGAAAGCTGCAAAAATGACCGATCCAGCGGCAGCAGTAGAGTTTATCAAAGAAACTAATGTGGATTTTTTAGCCGTAACAATTGGTAACGTTCACGGCAAATATTTAAGCGAACCAAAACTAGATTTTCCGCGTCTGGCAAAAATCAGGGCTGCTGTTTCAGTGCCGTTAGTGATGCACGGTGCTAGCGGTTTGCCGGGATCAATGATTCATGAGTGTATTAAATTCGGAGTATCGAAATTTAATGTGAATACCGAAGTTCGCGAAGCTTATATGGACGTGTTAAGAAGTAGCATTTCTTTGTCAGAGCCGGATTTGTTGGAAATAATGGAAAAAGCTATCAATGCCATGCGATGGGTCATTTCTGACAAACTGCAACTTTTCGGTTCTGTCGGTCAAGCTTATTTGCATCAATCTCCCTACGCGGATGACTTGACCGCAAAGATTACCAGCAACAAACAAACAAGCCACAACCAATCAAGTTGCGATCAAATGTTAAAGCCTGTGTATAGTGAGGCCTTCAGTCTTATGGTGAAGTAAAAAAACTAAAGTCCTGACTGCGAATCAGTTTTTAGTCAGGACTTCAGTCCTCTCTAACCGTTTAAAAATCGATCGGGATCTATGCCAGATTCCCGCAGTCGCCGAATTAAAGATTGCAATTGAGCTTCCGCTGACTCGGCCCGCTGCCGTTGCTGTTCCGCTTCAGTCAGAATCCAATTGCCATCAACATCATACCAGCGCAACCACAATCGATCGATTCCCTGAAACTCTCCTTGCCACAAACCCAAGCCCAAACTTAGGTCAGGAATCCACACTCGCGACTCGGGCAATTCTAATTCTTGATAGTGTCCGCCCTTCAATTCAAACACTCGCAATTTGTTAGTATAGCGGCTGAAAACGGCATAAATAGGAACCCGCAAAATTTGCTCGTAAACCTCCCATTTTCGGGGCGGTTCCTCCTTCGTCTCTGCCTCTAAAACTTGCCCGTTATCCGTAGTGCTTCCCGACTGAGGTGGCAACTTTTCCTCATCGGTATTTTCGCCTAAATCTTCTTTTTCCGTTCCCGGCGAAAGGAGTTCTACAATTACAAAAGGATTCACGCCTTCCTGCCAAGTAACATAACTCATCCGCAGTTCGGATCGATCGTAAAGTCGGGGAACTCCCACAACTCCAAACCAATCCGGCTGCTTGTGCCACAGAGTGTGATGCACGTCATAATAAAGGTTCATGTCGGTGCCGCTAAATATCTCAGAAGCTGGATAATTCCGAGGTCGAAACGTCAGGCTCAACAACTGCGGCTGCAAATCGTGAAATTCGTCAGGCAAACCAGGTTCCTCCGGGTCTTCGCTGGGTAAATCGTACATCGTCGGCAGCGTTTCTCTGGGCGATCGCGGCGGATCGGTTTGCGGCACAGGATATTTAAAAGGAAACATATAATATTGAGAAATGACTGCATTTATGCTAACATCATTTTTATACTTGCCAGACGATCGCAAACACCCTGTAAAACGTTGATTTCAACCTTTTCTTCCTCTCTTTTGTGAAGTCAATCTCACCTCTCAAATCTAAAATCGACTGATCCGAAATTCTGCACTATGATCGACATTCCTCAACTGATTGCTCAAGAACTTTCCATTAATCTGTCTCAAGTCAATAATGCTCTGGAACTTTTCGCAGAGGGAGCAACAATTCCGTTTATTGCCCGCTACCGCAAAGAACGCACGGATTTGCTGAATGAAATTCAGTTACGGGATATCTCCGATCGCTTCACCTATTTGACGGAAATTGAAGAGCGCAAAAAGTCGATTTTAGAGACGATTAGCTCTCAGGGTAAACTCACTGAAGAACTGCAAGCTAAAATCGAATCGTGTTTGCAAAAAAACGAACTAGAAGACCTTTATCTGCCTTACAAACCCAAGCGGCGGACGCGAGCCACAATTGCTAGGGAAAAAGGTTTGGAACCGCTGGCGAATTTTATCAAATGTCTGAACTTACCGACGGCTAAACCAGCAGATTTTGAGGCGGAAGCAGCTAAATACATTTCGGAAGAAAAGGGAGTTAAAACAGCAGAAGAAGCTCTCAAAGGTGCTGCGGATATTTTGGCGGAAGCGGTTTCGGAAAAAGCCGAATTGCGGGCTTATTTGCGAGAGTTTTTGATGAAAACAGGAGTTTTTATCTCGAAAATTAAAGAGGATTTCCCGGAAGGAAGCACTAAATTTGAAATGTACCGCAATTATCAAGTTGCAGCGAGAAGCGTTCAGTCGCACAATATGTTAGCGCTGTTTCGCGGGGAAACGGAAGGAGTCTTAGATTTGGAACTGGCCTTTGATGAATCCGCAGTGATGGCTTATTTGGAAGGTCAGGAAATTAGAACTAGGATACCGGAAGTTAAAGAGTTTTATCGATCGACTTTGAAGGATGCCTTCAACCGACTGATGAAGACTTCGTTAATTACAGAAGTGCGATCGCACAACAAAGCCGTCGCTGATATCGAGTCGATCGCCACTTTTGAAACCAACCTCCGCGAGTTGCTGCTGTCGGCGCCGGCGGGAATGAAACCGACACTGGCGATCGATCCGGGATTTCGCACGGGGTGTAAAGTTTCCGCCCTCGATGAAACCGGGCAATTTTTAGAATATCAAGCCATTTTCCCCCACCAAGCGGTCGCTCAGCGACAGCAAGCTGGTAAAATTGTCAAGCATTTAATTGAAAAATATAAGATTGAATTAATCGCGATCGGCAACGGTACAGCTTCCCGCGAAACAGACGAATTTGTTTCGGAAGTTTTGGCCCAAATGGACAGGAAACCGATTAAAGTCATGGTGAATGAATCCGGTGCATCGATTTATTCAGCCAGCGATGTGGCGATCGCCGAATTTCCCGACCTCGACATCACCGTTCGTGGCGCAGTCAGCATCGGACGGCGCTTGCAAGACCCCCTCGCCGAACTCGTGAAAATCGACCCGAAATCAATAGGAGTCGGCCAATACCAGCACGATGTTGACCAAAAACTGCTCAAAAAGAAACTCGACGAAACAGTCGAAAGCTGCGTTAATTATGTCGGAGTTGACTTAAACACAGCCTCGAAAGAACTGCTGACATTTGTGTCAGGAATGACGGCAACAGTGGCCAAAAATATCGTTAATTACCGCAACGAAAACGGCGCATTTAAAAATCGCCGCCAACTCCTGAAAGTTCCCAAACTCGGGCCAAAAGCTTTTGAACAAGCAGCCGGATTTCTCCGCATTCGCGGCGGCGAAAACCCCCTGGACAATACCGCAGTTCATCCCGAAAGTTATCCTGTCGTGCAGGCTATCGCCAAGGATTTAGACTTGCCGCTGACAGGAATAACACAAATATCGGAAAAAATCAAGACTGTAAACATCAAGAAATATGTCACGGAAAAAGTCGGAGAACCAACACTCCGAGACATTATTTCCGAACTAGAAAAACCGGGAAGAGACCCGCGAGCCGAGTTTAAATATGCCACTTTCCAAGCAGGAATTAAAGAAATCTCCGACTTGCAAGTTGGGATGGAATTAGAAGGCATAATCACGAATGTAGCTAACTTTGGAGCCTTTGTTGATGTGGGAGTGCACCAAGATGGTTTGGTTCACGTTTCTCAATTAGCCGATCGATTCGTAGATGACCCCAACCAGATTGTTAAAGTCGGACAAGTTGTGAAAGTGCGGGTTTTGGAGGTGAATGAGAAGTTAAAGCGGGTTAGTTTGACGATGAAGCTGCAAGAAAAACCGCAACCGCAAAATGGCGAACGCCGGCTTCCGGCCCCGCGCCGACGTTGAAACTTTGGGGAAAGGTGAAAAAGGGCGATGGCGTCCCGCCCTCGCCCGTGCTACGGCTATAATTGTGTAATCCTCACCAACCTCCAAATTATATGGTTGCAAGTAAAAGTGACACCTACGTCTCCCCCGAAGATTATTTAGCAGGCGAGAAAGTCAGTCCGATCAAACACGAGTACAGGCAAGGTGAAATCTATGCAATGGCAGGGACCAGCAAAGCTCACGCCATCATTAGTCTCAATGCAGCAATTTTGCTGAGAAATCATCTTCGGGGAAGTGGCTGCATACCTTACGTAGCAGACATAAAAGTTCGGATTGAGGCAGCAGGTTGTTATTACTATCCCGATGTAGCGGTGACTTGCGATGAACGGGACAGAAATACTGCTGAAGATTTCATTATCTACCCGCACTTAATTGTGGAAGTTTTATCGCCGACAACAGCGGCTTTTGACAGAGGTGAAAAGTTTGCTGATTACCGCACTTCTGAAAGTTTGCAAGAGTATGTGTTAATCAATCAAGAAAGAGTTAGTGTAGAGTGTTTTCGCCGGAATGCAGAGGGTTTGTGGGTGCTTTATCCTTACACTCAAGGACAAGAAGTTCAGTTTGCTAGCGTTAATTTTAGCTGTGCGATCGAGACATTGTATGAAGATGCGATCGAGATTGGTTGATTTTAATTACTCCTGAATCACTGATATTGATATGATTGAACCGCGAAGACGCTAAGGACGCGAAGGAAGAGAAAAGAAGAAGAAGCTGGTAATTGCTATTTTTTCTTGCTGGCTTTCCAAGTGCCACCGTAGAAGTAAAAAGGATTGTTTTTACTTACCGATTCCCAACATTTAAGACACAAAAAAAACCACTGCCCCGACTCGTCATACCGGGCGCGGTAGAGAGTCGGGGCAGATTGGGAACACCGATCGCAATATTTGATTCTGATTGCCCTGGCCATTGTTACTCTGTTTCAAACAATAACGGATTCTTGAGGGCGGGCGAATATCATGCGGCCGGCGCTTGTTTGCAGGGCGCTGGTGACTACGACTCTGGCTTCGCCGCCGACATAGCTGCTTCCTGCTTCTACGACAACCATTGTGCCGTCATCCAAGTAACCGATTCCCTGAGAGGGTTCTTTGCCTTCTTTGCGGATTTTTAGTTCGATCGTATCTCCCGGCAAATAAGTCGGGCGCACCGCATGAGTCAAATCGTTGATATTCAAAACCGGCAGTTTTTGGACGGTAGCTACTTTCGATAAGTTGTAATCGTTGGTGAGCAAAATGCCGTCGATATCTAAAGCAAATCGGACTAATTTCGCATCGACTGTGGCAATATCTTCGTAGTCAGCCGAGTGAATTTGAATCCGTTCTG
Source organism: Microcoleus sp. AT3-A2 (assembly GCF_036705685.1). NCBI lineage: Bacteria > Bacillati > Cyanobacteriota > Cyanophyceae > Oscillatoriales > Microcoleaceae > Microcoleus > Microcoleus sp. AT3-A2. The sequence goes on along the minus strand of NZ_JAUBVF010000011.1, from coordinate 34,303 downwards.
GATATGTTTCTTTGATGCGGTTGAGTACATCTAAGCCGCGGCGTCCGCGCACTCGCTTTTGATCGTTGGCGGAATCAGCTACCAGTTGCAGTTCTTGGAGCACGAATTGCGGCACGATAATTTGACCTTCGAGGAAACCAGTTTCTAGCAAGTTTTCAATTCGGCCGTCAATAATGCAGCTAGTATCGACAACTTTGGCAGTTGCTGGTTTGAAAGTACCTTCGGCTACCAACACCGTGTCAAAGCTTTTGGGGTTGATCAGCCGCAAGAAAGCGCGGCCGTGGGTGTCGGTCAAACTGACGCCTGTGAAGCCGAACATGACGCTACCCAAGACTGCGACTAAAGGTTTGATGAAGCCGAACTCGCGGGGAATTGGCAGCAGGAACAGCGGAGCCAGCATTAAGTTCGCTACTAGCAGTCCGATGATTAAGCCGATCGCCCGCGTCAGCAGCATCTCGACTGGCATATCGCGGACTTGTTTTTCCAAGCGCCGATAGGTTGTTTGAGCCACTAATCCCATCACGAAGCCGATTAATGCTCCAAAGGAACCTAGTACAGAACTTAAACCTTGTATATTTGTAACTTGCTCCAGCAGCTCGATCGGCAGGAGTTCGACTCCGTAATAGCCGATGCCTCCGCCTGCGATTATGAATGAGATTATTATGATTGCGTCTAGCATTAGTTCTAGGTTAATGAATTTATTCACATTATATCTTTGCAGTGCTGATACTTGTTTTCATGCTTTGGTCGGATATCGCCATATTTACTCAGGGACTTTCATAAACTTATATTTCGCGGTTGTACCCTTTGGGGGATGTGCCAGCGAGTCGCTCGGAATTTACCACGCCCCGCCGAAAGCAGGCACGAGGTGCGAATAGACCGCGCTGCGGGCTGTTGGGGAATTGTGGTCGATCAAAATCGTACGAGGTTAAATTATAAAGAGCCGTAGCACGGGCGAGGGCGGGACGGCATCGTTCGCAGCGCTTTTTTGCTAAGAAAATGTCATAATATACATAATTATTCATGATTGTTTAATTAAAACTTTAGATTTGAAGTTGCGCTTTCGGCTTGAAATGTAATGAACCCCCCCACAGATTATTTAACATTTGAATTAAAAAAAAGTGTGCAAGCGACAAATTCCGGCATTCCGAGTTCGGCTTACCTGCACATACCTTTTTGTCGCCGCCGCTGTTACTACTGCGATTTTCCGGTTTTTGTGGTGGGCGATCGCAAAAATGGCGAGAATTCCGGCACCATAGTCCAATACGTTGCTGTACTGTGTCAAGAAATTCAAGAAACTAAAAATTTAGGCGCATCTCTCAAAACAGTTTTTTTTGGTGGCGGCACGCCTTCACTGCTTTCTGTCAGTCAGTTGAGCAATATTTTAGAGACTCTCGACGGCCAATTTGGGATTGCTGCTGAGGCGGAAATTTCTATAGAAATAGATCCGGGTACGTTTACTTTAGAACAATTGCGGGGATATGCAGCGGCGGGAGTAAATCGAGTGAGTTTGGGAGTGCAAGCTTTTCAGGATGAATTGCTGCAAGCTTGCGGACGATCGCACTCTGTCGCTGATATTTTTGAAGCAGTGGAAATAGTGCGATCGGCTGGTATTGTCAATTTCAGTTTAGACCTAATTTCGGGACTGCCACACCAAACTTTAGAAAACTGGGAAGCTTCCCTGAAATCTGCAGTGGAAATTAGCCCGACTCACCTGTCGAGTTACGACTTAATTGTTGAGCAGGGAACTGCTTTCGGGCGCTACTTTGAAGCAGGCGCGCAGCCGCTACCAGCAGATGACACCGCTGCTCAAATGTACCGTTTAGCGCGGGAAATTCTGACCGGTGCTGGATACGAACATTACGAAATTTCTAATTACGCTCGATCGGGCTATCAGTGCCGCCACAACCGCGTTTATTGGGAAAATCGCCCTTATTACGGTTTGGGAATGGGGGCGGCAAGTTACGTGGAAGGCCGCAGGTTGACAAGGCCTCGCAAAACTCAAGAATATTATCAGTGGGTGCGATCGATCTCTGGCCTAAATTCCCCTGCTACTCCTCAAATTGGGGTGGAAACCCAGCCAGATATTTACCCAGCAATTGAGCCAAATTTTCAAGTTTCAGAAAATGACATTTTGTTAGAAACGCTGATGCTAGGTTTGCGTTTAGCAGAAGGAGTTAGCCTGTCGGCGCTGACTCAAAAGTTTACTCAGCAAACGGTTGATAAAATTTGGCGTTGTTTGCAGCCCTACTGGCGACAAGGATGGGTGGAAATTGGGCGATCGGATGGATCGATCTCAACTTTAGGCGAGGGCGCGAAACTGCCGCTTGCGGGAAATTTGAGGTTGAGCGATCCCGAAGGTTTTTTATTTTCTAATACAATTTTAGCCGATTTGTTTAGCAAGTTAGGCGAGGATAATTAGCTATGTCTGAGGAAGTATACCCCCAGGCAAGCGCGATCGGCACTAAAGCCGGGGCCGCCAATGCGATCGGAAGGAAATTCAATTGCTCCCTAGCTTGATCATCTCAAAAATAATATATTTTATATCGATCCCTAAACAAAACTTAAAGGCGAACTAAGCCTTGAGATAGAGGCCACGACTGCACTCCAGCCGTCATACTTAAGACTGAACATTTAAAAAGTAATTTAATGAACACTTTAACTATTGATCGCAACCAAACCCAAACGCAGCCCTGCGTTGTAATTAGCGAGCGCGGATGCAATCCGGCTTCCAAGTGTAATTTTTGCGGTCACTACCAACAGGCAAGAGGTTCTGTCGGTCACTGTCAATTGTTGAACGCACCTGTTAAGGGAGGATGGAAATCTTGCACTTTAGCAATGCCGGCTTTTGCACCTTCTTGGGAATACGTGGAAGGCGCTGATGTTTCCCAGGCGAAATTTATTAATTAACCCAAATAATGTAAAAAAAATGTGTTTTAACGGGTAATATGCTATATTAAGTTTAGGCTTGTCGCCGATCGCTCGCACAATTGCACAAACAAGTTAAAAAAATGAATTTGACACTAAATCAGGTACTTTCCGAAGGTCATACGCGCATTTTGTGTTGGTATCTTAATAATACTAGCAAAGTGCAAATCGCTCGCATTACAAATATTCCTAATTGGTATTTTGAGCGGACAGTGTTTCCGGGGGAACGTTTTTTGTTTGAAGCGCTGCCGGAAGCTCAGTTAGAAGTTTGTAGGAGTGCGGAGACGGGTGCGATTGTGTGCGAGCGAATTTTGTGCGATCGGCTGCGAGTTGAAGAATTAAGCACGGCTGATTAAAGATAATTCCTTAGACTTACCAACGAGAGGTAGAAACCCGGTTTTTTTTCATAAACCGGGTTTCTCTTTATGATTATTTGTATGATGATAAAAACTCCGTGATTCTCGCCACCCCATGCGTCAGCCCTAAAACTGTCGCAAATGTTAATCTAAGCTAAATTATAAAAAATCCACCACTCTTCAATCCTAAAACCCGATGTCCCTCACCGAACAAATCCTCTCCCAACTACCAGGAGACGCCCTCGGAGGCCTGAGAAAAGTCGATCGACTCTGGGAAAACCTCAAACAAAACACCGCACCAGCACCCCAAGCAGTCCAACACAGCCAACAACCCCTGGAAACCCTCGACTTCGACATAGTTATCAGCGGCGGAACCCTAGGAATATTAATCGGTACAGCCTTAGCCGTGCGGGGTTGGCGAGTAGCCCTGCTTGAACGCGGCACCCTGCGAGGACGCGATCAAGAATGGAACATTTCTCGCAAAGAATTAGACGCATTCTTAGAACTAAATTTGCTATCTGTTGAAGAGATAGAAAAAGCCATAGCTACCGAATATAACCCAGCCCGCATCAGCTTTGCCAACACCCCCGACATTTGGGTGCGCGACGTACTCAACATCGGAATAGACCCAGTTTACCTCCTCGAAACCCTCAAGCAGCGATTCCTCCAATCAGGAGGAAAACTATTTGAAAACACCCCCTTTAAAATTGCCACAATTCACCCAGATGGAGTCCTTGTTGAATCGGAAAAAACCGATTTACAACTTGCTAAAAATTTATTTAAAACCCGATTATTATTAGACGCAATGGGGCATTTTTCGCCCATTGTCCGCCAAGCAAGACAAGGCAAAAAACCCGACGCCGTATGTTTAGTAGTCGGCAGTTGCGCTCAAGGATTTCCCCAAAACGACACCGGCGACATATTTGCATCCTTCACCCCAATGCAAAATCAGTGCCAATATTTTTGGGAAGCATTTCCAGCCAGAGACGGCCGCACCACCTACTTATTTACCTACATAGACGCCGACACAGAAAGATTCAGTTTAGAAACATTATTTGAAGAGTATTTGCGCTTGCTTCCCCAATATCAAAACGTCGAACTCGAACAGTTAAAATTCCAAAGAGCACTCTACGGATTCTTCCCCTGCTATCGCCAAAGCCCTCTAAAAACGCCTTGGAATCGCATACTCCCAGTCGGAGACAGCAGCGGTAGCCAATCTCCCCTCAGCTTCGGCGGTTTCGGCGCAATGGTGCGCCACCTCAAACGCTTGACTCTAGGAATTGAGGAAGCTTTGACAAGCGATAGTCTCAACAAAAATTCCCTGGCACTTTTGCAACCCTACCAGCCGAATCTATCAGTTACCTGGTTGTTTCAGCGTTCGATGAGTGCTGCGATAAATCAAAAAATAGACCCAAATCAAATCAATCAACTTTTGGCTGCCGTATTTCAGGTAATGGAAGAGTTGGGAGAACCGGTACTCAAACCGTTTCTGCAAGATATCGTGCTGTTTCCGGCTTTGTCCCAAACCCTGTTTAAAACAGCAATTAGCCATCCCGGATTAGTTATGAAAATTATCCCGCAGGTTGGAATAGCTAATTTGCTAGATTGGATGGTTCATTATGTAAATTTAGGAATTTATACGGGTTTGCAGCCTTTGGGGAAAGCCGTAGAACCGCAGGTAAAAAATTTAGCACCGGAACAGCAATACTATTTTCACCGATTAGTTGAAGCGTGGCAATATGGCGCTGGAGGCGATTATTAAGTGAACAGGCTCTCCGGCTTGTTGCACAAGAAAATTACTGGTTACCAGGCTCCAGCCTGGTAACCAGTTAATTGATATATTAGTTTATGAAGGAGCTATAACTGCTAAAGCTTGGGGAATCACTCGGAATTTTGCAGGGGTATAAGTTGTGATTTCACCGTCAGTATTAATCGGACGGCGTTTGCTAGTATTAACCTCAAATTCTTGAGCTTGCAATGTGCGAACGTTATGCCGACTGGTATGATTTCCTTGCTTCATAGCCGGCAGCAAAGCAATGATTTCCCACCAGTGTTTTGTTTCCAAACTGTACAAATCCAGTCGCTTGTCGTCGATTGTGGCATCCTCGGCAACTGTCATGCCGCCGCCGTAATAGCGGCCGTTGCCAATGGCTATTTGAATAGTTTTAACATTAAAAAATTGGTTGTTTACCTTAATTTCTGCTCGGAACGGTCGCGCTGACAAAATTGTCTGCAAAGCAGTAAAAGCATAAGCTAAAATTCCCCAGCGCTGCTTCACATTTTTAGTCAGTCGCTGGGTAATTTGCACGCTCAATCCCAAACTCGCCACATTAAAAAAATGCTGGCCGTTCACCCAACCTAAGTCTATTAGCCGAACTTTACCGCTGGCAATTACTTGACAAGCTGCGGATAAATCTGTAGGAATTTTTAGAGTGCGGGCTAGGTCGTTAGCAGTTCCCATCGGCAAAATACCCAAGGGTAACTTGGTGTCTATCAAACCTTCTATGGCGGCGTTGAGAGTGCCGTCGCCGCCGCCGATTATTACTAATTCGACTTGATTTTGGTAGCGCCGAATTGTTTCGGGAAGTTCGCTGGCGTGGTCGGTAGATTCTATAATTAACTCAAAACCCAGTGCTTCTAATTCTACAGTGGCTTGAGATAATAGCTTTTGCCCTTTTCGGGAGTGCTGGTTTACTAAAAGTAGAGCTTTCTTCATTTGTTAATTTTTTATTGGGAATATGGAATATTTTAAATTACAAAAAGTATAGATCCATCGCTTAACTACATGAAATTAATGCTTTAGTTCGATTTAACCGGTTATGATGGATTGACAAAAATGTCAAAAGATGGATAATTGTAGCAAAAGATTCCTAAAAAGTACCTCCGGTCTGGGCTAGCAGCAAACAATCTCGCTTCTAGATCGAAGCAAAACTAAAATTATGTATAATTTTTTAGAACAAGCGCAAGTCGCTGCCGATCGCCAAAACTGGCCTGGGTTAGTCGAATGCTTGCAGCAAGTGACAGCCAAGGGCACCAAGCCGCAGGAACAACACATTTTAGATCGAGCTGTCAGTTTAGCAATACAAGCCTTAGAATGGGGAGATTTTCAAGACCGTTGGGAAATTGCTAAAGTATTGCCCAATCTGGGAAATGGCGCGATCGCACCTTTAATTGCCGTACTCGAAGACGAAGACGCAGACACGGAACCCCGGTGGTTCGCCGCCCGCATTCTCGGAAAGTTCGATCGCCCGGAAGTGATTCAAGCTTTAGTAGAATTAGTCAAAAATTCCGAGGAAGAATTGAGCCAAATCGCCGCCGAAACCCTAGGGAATTTCGGCCCGACAGCCATAGAATCCCTCGCAACTCTCTTGCAGCAAGAAGACTCGCGACAGTTTGCAACAGCAGCACTCGCCCAAATTCGGCGCAGCGAAACCATCGCACCGCTGTTGAGCGTAGTCGGAGACTCTCAAGTTGCGGTGCGGGCGCACGCAATCGAGGCCCTGAGCTGCTTTCACGACTCCCGCATCCCGCCGGTACTGGTAGCAGCACTCAAAGATCCGGCGACAGCAGTCAGAAAAGAAGCCGTGCGAGCTCTCGGCGCGCGCGCCTATTTAGATGCAGAATTAGATTTAGTTAACTTGCTCAAACCTTTGCTTTCGGACATCCGATTAGAAGTTTGTCAGCAAGCGGCGATCGCGATCGGGCGAGTGAAAACCGATGCTGCAGCGGCTGCTTTATTTGAATTGCTGCGATCGCCCACAACTCCGGTTGAATTGCAAATCGAAACAGTGCGCGCCCTAAGCTGGATGGAAAATGCAACCGCTTTAGCATATTTGCATCAGACATTAATGGCGCCATTTAACAACAAAAATCCTACTGTTTATCAAGAGATAGTCACTGTTTTAGGGCGAGTAGAGAAGCCAGAATTAAAAGCTGTAGCTGCTGAAATTCTGATTGATTTGTTGAAAAGAAATCATCCTGCCGTGCAGGAGGCAGTTGGCAAAAACTCTTTAGCTTTAGGTTTAGGAAAATTAGGAGATATGAGAGGGCTAGATGCTCTGATTTTAATGTTGGGCGACGCAGACAGCAGCGTCAGGCTGCACTGCATGGCAGCGCTCAAACAGCTAGGTGCTGCCGAGGCGAGGCAAAAATTAGAAAACTTAGTTAAGCAAGAGAGTCTCGAACCAAGATTGAAACAAGGAATTGCGATCGCCCTGCAAGAATGGCAATAAAATTAATCAAAAGACAAAATACCCAACTCCCCAACTTCTTGAAGAAGTCGGGGATCTAATCGCGATCGCATCTTTCTTCTTCCTGCCTCCGTTACATCAGTTACAAAACCCGTAGCCGAACTTCCTTCGGCTATATCATCGATTTTCTTTGTGAATTTGGGCGATCGCACTTGTCACCCGCTCTAAATCTTCATCTGTTAAATTAGAACCCGAAGGCAAGCAAAGTCCGTACTCGAATAACTCTTCGGCCACCGCACCCCCCAAACATTCGCAATCTGCAAATACTGGCTGTAAGTGTAAAGGTTTCCAAACCGGACGCGCTTCTATTTTCTCTTGAGCAAGTGCTAAACGAACTTGTTCTCTATCTGCACCGAAAGCTGCCGGATCGATCGTCAAACAAGTCAGCCAGCGAGTAGATTTTCCAAAAGCAGCTTCCGGCATAAATTCAATTCCCGGCAAGTTTCCTAAAGCTTGTTTGTAAAAGTCAAAATTGCGTCGTCTCGCTTCAACTCGCTCTTCCAAAACCCGTAATTGACCGCGACCAATTCCCGCCAAAACATTGCTGAGACGATAATTGTAGCCAATTTCTGAATGTTGGTAATGAGGAGCGGGGTCACGGGCTTGTGTTGCCAAGAAACGAGCTTTTTCTACAATTTTTTGGTCGTCGGAAACCAACATTCCGCCGCCGGAAGTGGTGATAATTTTATTACCGTTGAATGAAAAAATGCCTATTTTACCAAAGCTTCCAGGCGATCTATTTTTATAGCTAGCCCCTAGAGATTCTGCCGCATCTTCTATTAGCGGAATTTCATAAGCATTGCAAGCTTCTAGAATGGGGTCGAGATCGCAACTTTGACCGTAGAGGTGTACGATTACAACAGCTTTGGGTAATTTACCAATTTTTGCTCGTTTGTCAAGTGCTTCTCGGAACAAATCGGGGTTGAGATTCCAAGAAGTGCGATCGCTATCGATAAAAACTGGTTTGGCGCCAAGATAAGTAATCGGGCTAGCAGTTGCAATAAAAGTCAGAGTCGAGCAAAAAACCTCATCTCCCGAACCGACACCAATTAATTTTAGAGCCAAATGCAAAGCCGCGGTTCCGGAACTAACAGCCGCTGCGTGTTTTGCGCCAACTATTTCGCAGAATTCTTGCTCGAAAGCATCCACATGGGGGCCAACGGGGGCGATCCAGTTGGTATCGAAGGCTTCTTTGACGAACCCTTGTTCGAGCGAACCCATGTGAGGTGTTGAAAGGAGAATTTGTTTTGTCATTACTTTTAAGCTGGCTTGTCTACTACGAACTTGCTGTTATCGTAAAGCACGATAGGTAGGGAAAAATCTTGAATTTAGCAGTGTTGTTGATTTTAAATCAGGTAATATTGCCAAGCTTTCCCTGCCCGCACGCCATACAAATTATGAGAATAGATGAGATATTGGAAACTAAGATTGATACTAATCAGCCACCCGATTAGACCGAACGCCAATCGTTTCTAAAATATACTTTAAATCTTGCACCAAAGAACAACTTTCCATGTACTCCAAATTGATTCGCACTTTATCGGGATAAATTATTTGGTTGTTATACTGCACAGGATCGCTAACTTTGGCGAGTATTTCTTCTTCATTTCTGTAAGCTAGAGTTGCAGGTCCCGTAATTCCAGGTCGCAGCAGAAGCAATTTGCGATCATCACCTTGCAATTTGTCTGCATAACCCGGAACATCCGGTCTGGGCCCAACCAAACTCATTTCGCCAACGAGTACGTTCCACAGTTGTGGCAACTCGTCTAACTTCCAGCGTCGCAAATAACGGCCAATTGGTGTCACCCGCGAATCCCCTGCAACAGTAATCGAGCTATCTTTCACGGTTCGCACGCTCATAGTCCGAAATTTATTAACAGAAAAAATTTCTCCACCTTTACCAACTCTTTGTTGGATAAAAAGGATAGGAATACCCGATGTAATCCCGATCGATATAGCTATTATTGCCATTGGTACGGCTAGAATTATTAAACCTACAAACGCCACTGTAAAGTCAAAAAATCGTTTGCCAAATTGCAGGTACATACTAAAATACTCCCGGATAATCTTGCCTTTGAAATAACATAAGTATCCACAACCTAATAATTTATTGCATCATTTCTGCTGCCACAGGATTCAAATTTCCCCCCGATGCTAGGAAAGAGCTGCCATAGTGTGTTAATTCCATCAACAAAGGCAAAGGATCGTGCCAGCGAAAGTCATCGTATGTGCGTGGGCGATCGCTAAACAGTATCCGTCCTGCCGAAGCTAGCGGAGCCAGACGTTTTCCTGTGCGAAATTCAGCTACACCTGCTATAATCTCACCTACTATCCACAAACTGGCAACTGGTTGTAACAAAGGTTTAAAACAATCTGCATCTGGCTCGCCATTAGTTAACATAGTTACCAGCCCTCTCGGAAAATCAAAGCCATTCTGAACAGCCAGATTCAGCGCTCCCCAAAAGCGGGGATTCATTTCGATCAGATAGGCAGAGGAAAGCTCTGAATCGACAATAAAGTCAAAATGTCCAATTCCTGTCCAATTCAGTGCTTTTGCCATCCTTTGGGTATAGTCGTGCAGCAGCGGAAATTCGCAAGGTTCGCGCAGTACGCTCGTGCCAAAGCCTGCTTCTTTGCAGCGCAAGTAGCGTTCAACAAAACAGGCTTTGACTTCGCCATCCTTGGCAAGGAAGCAACTTCCAAATACACTGCCTTCTGCATATTCTTGTAGAATCGGCAACTGATTATTTGCCAAACCAAAATTTTCGACTACTTCGCGATATTTCTGGCGAGTTTCTGCTAAAGAATTGACCCGAAATACACCTTTGCCGCTATTGCCGCGCCGCGTTTTGATAATTAGCGGAAACCCCAACTCTTGCGCGCATGATTCTAGTTCTATGAGATTGGTAGGAGCAAGAGTTTTGGGGACAGCAACTTTTGCTTCAAAAGCGATGTTGATAATTTCGTATTTGTCCAAAACTCTAACGAGATCGCTGCGAGGAGGACAAGCAATTAGCAAATTTTCTGGGAGGAGAGCGCGATAAGTTTGTATGGCTACAGCATCCTCGTGGACTGGCAGTAAAACATCGATTTTTCGGCGCTTGACAATTGCCGATATGGCTGTTACATATTGCTCTGGTTCTTTAAACGGATCGGGAACGCGATCGAACCCGCGAACAAATCTTGAAACCCGCACCATGCTCAAAGCAGTAGAACCGCAGGCATAGACTTCAAATCCAGCGCTGCAGAGGCTTTCTGCGGCGATGTAAGCTGTGCGGCACCATCCGTAAGTAACTAAAATTCGCATCATATTCCTATCGTGTTTGTACAGCTTCGGCATACAGTTCTTCGTGCAATTTGATGATTTGCTGCAAATCGCAAGCAGTCATGCGCTCGCGTCCCCGCTTGCCCATTTCTCGCACCTCTTCAGGACGATCCAACATCCAAGCCATTGCCTTAGCAAATCCGTCTATATCCCCCACGTCAAAGAGAAGGCCACAGCCGGATTCTAACAATTCTTGAGTGCCGCGAATCTTAGTAGCGATCGCCGGAATTTCCAGTGACAAAGACTCCATAACACTTCTAGGCAATCCCTCCTGTTCCGAAGCCAGCAGCGTCGCCACAGAAGCTCGCATTAAAGTCGGAACGTCTCGGCGGTTTCCGAGAAAATGCACCTGATTTTTAATTCCAAAATCCGATGCTAATTGCTGCATTTGGGCCAGCATCGGGCCGTCTCCAGCAAAAGCCAAATGAACATCAGGTCGAGCCAGTTTAGCAAAAGCCTTTAAGACATCCTGCGGGTGCTTGCGCGGAATGAATTCGATCGCTGATAGAAACAGTCGATCTTCCCCGTTAAGCCCCATTTCCTGACGTACTTGTTCGACAGCAGCTTCAGCAACAGCATCGGGATTGTAGCGATCGAGATCCACTCCAATTCCCGGCATATAGCGGACTCTTTCAGGGGAAAGAATTTTGTAGCGCTTTGCTGCTGATTCATCCTCGCGATTAATCGTGACCAAATAATCAGTCCAAGACCCAGCCAGTTGTTCCAAATTCCGAAAAACAGCATTTTTTAATGGTTTTCCTAGAGGATGGAAATGAAAGCCATGAGCTGTATAGATTACCTGAATTTTTCGCTGTTTTTTTAGATCTTTGAGAGCGTATCTAGCGACAAAAGCAGCGACGGGCGTGTGGACGTGAATTAGATCGTATTGTTCTGTTTTTACAACCTCTTGAATCACTCGCGGAGCTACTAAAAAATTTCTCGGATCTAAAGGATTGCGCGACCATTCTACATCCCAGACGCGATCGAATGCCTGCAAACATTCAGCATTGTCTGAAATTCCGCAAGCCATAGCATCCACTCGCCAACCCCGCTCACGGAAGCGATCGGCAAAAGGCAATAAAAAAGCGCGGATAGTTGCTGGAATAGTAGTGATAATTAGAAGGCTATTCATGGTTGCTACTGGTGACTGAAGTAATTGGTTTAGCCTCCGTGATCAGCATCGATCCTTTTCTCAAAAGCGAGCCAGCTAATCCCAGCACCTTCACCATAAAATTAGGTGCAGAAGGTACGACAGAAGTTCCCATGTAGGAGGTAGAAATCCAGGTGGGAGTTAAACCAAAACGGCGGTAAAGCTCCTTGATAGAAACTTGATTAAAGCCATTGATGACGTAGGGAGGACGCAGAGGACCGTAGCGCCCCGTTTTTTGATAGTCCCTCCCCCAATTATTCCGCAGCAAAGCTGTTAAACTGTCTTGATTCAAAACATCCAGCAGCAAAAATCCATCAGGCTTGAGGACTTTGAGGCAAGAACTGAGAAAATCAACAAAATCAGGAATATTGTTCAAGACGTTCTTGATTTGTACTACGTCAAAAGTAGACGGTGCAAACTTGCAGACATCATCAGTAACTTCACCGTAAACACTAGCTTGCTTTGGTGCTGAAGCATCAATCTCGACACCGGCAACTGTACCAAATCCCATCGACTTCGCCGTCTGCAGATACTCGCCGTTGGCACAGCCAACATCTAAAAAGGAGCAATTTTGTAAAGAGCGCTCGCCCAGTGTTCGGGTCATTCGCTCCTGCAAGCCTTTAACATAAAGAGGCTTCATCTGCTCGAAGACATTTCTCAGAACCCGGTTGTAGTCGTAGTCCTGATCAGAAGGAGCCGCCTCTGGTTTTGCTAAATCGCTGCGGTCTACCCAGGTAAAGGTACATTCCCGGCAGCGCCAAACCTTGAAAAAAGCTCCAACTTTTGCGCGTTCTCGGATATTATTCGACTTGCACAAAGGACAATTTGTTGTTGCGACTACGATAAAATTACTCCTAATTACACCTGAAAAAAAATTAAATCTAAAGCCATGAGCCATGAGCCATAAGCCATAAGAGCTAACACACTTTGTTAAGATTTGTTACTAATGACATTTTCATACAAATCCTCAAACTGAGTCACAACTGCCTCCAAAGAAAAATTCTCAATGATTCTGGAACGTGCAGCCTTTCCTAAAGCCACTCTATCATCTAAACTCATTACAATTAACTCTTGCCACGCCTCAGCTAATGCCTGTGGGTTACGCGGCGGTACAACTCGTCCTGTGTTACTCACAATCCAAGCAGAATCACCGAGATCTGTAACTACACAAGGCACGCCACAGGACATTGCTTCTCCTACCACTAAAGGAAATGCTTCTCCATAAGCGGAAGCCGAAGTAGCAATATCTAGCGAGGCAGTAAGGCGATGCATATCGCTGCGTTCTCCTAACAAACGGACGCGAGCAACAATACCCAAATCCTGAATTAACTGATGTAAAGTGCTATTGTTTTCGTCAACTTGAGTTCCCGCTAAAACAAGGTAAACATCTGGATTGTTTTTTAGCAATAAAGCAGCCGCTTGCAGAAAATTATTATGATCTTTCATAGGATGATAACGACACATCAACCCAATTATAAACGCCTTTTCAGGTAAATTTAGCTCTTTTCGCAGATCTAACCGGGCGTCCTTTGATGGTTTAAATAGAGAAGTATCAAATCCGTTGGGAATTACGCAGTTTTTTTCAACCGGGTAAGACAAAGCTTCATGCTGCGCTTTGCTATTTTTAGAAACAAAGATTATCTTGGTAGTCTTTCGTGATAATAATGCACCCAATTTAATAATAAATTGGGTCATTTTTTTTTCGGATTTTAAGGCGGTTATTGAATGATGAATGCCCCATAAAACCGGTTTTTTGTTGACACAGAAAATACTAGCTAATTGTGCGGCTAGGTTGCCGTGATACATCCAACCTTGAATCAAATCGGGATTAATTTGACGTACTGTGTTAGCTAATCGCCAAATACCAGCGGGTGTAGGCATTCCCGGTTTCATGCCCGCAGTATAGACGGGGATGCCTAAAGCTTCTATGCGATCACCCAAAGTTCCCCGATCTATCAAAGAAACTACAATAGGGTCAAACCGAAGCCGATTAGTTTTAGACAGAACTTTGTAAAGCATCATTTCAGCCCCACCAGTTGAGAGTCCAGTGATAATATGTAGCACTACAATTTTTTTAGATGAAATACGGTCAATAAACATGACTTTTCCTTTTCCTTTTGGGTATTAACAACTCTTGATTAACTAAAATTAATAAAGCTAAAGTTGACATAATATACCAAAAATTGGCTACCAAAAATACTCTGGGGTCTCCAGACTGCTGATAGTCAACCCATACTTGCATGGTTAAAGCGTAAAGATATATTATCCAAGGGTTCTCAGCCATATTTTTTATTAAAATACTTTGTAAGTAGCGGCCAATCCATCCATAACAATAGGAAACTATTAGAAGTCCCGGCCAAGATAAACTATAAACAGCGAAAGCCAAAAAACCAGTCGGAATTTCATAGCTGAGACTTCCTTTGGTCGAAAGAATATATCGTGTATTAATAATAGAAATTGTTTCAGGTTTATTTATATTAAATATTTTTTCTGGTATAAAAGATAAAAATCCATATATCCAGTCAACAAAAAAACGAAAACTATAATATTGATCGAAAGCTGTATCTAGGGACTGGATGGGAAAGGCAAAGTTAGCCATCAACTTATAAATACTAAACTCTTCATCAGAGGAATCACTATTTTTAGCCTCTATGAATTTATCCACTACGGCATCAAAACCACTATCGATGGCGCTTAGGCTCCAAAAAAATTCTTTTCCATACAACAAAAATAAAGCACCAAAACCAAATATAGGGATAGTCTTCCAGGTAAAAGTCTTGCCTCCCTTCAAGACATAAATTAAATAAAACCCAAAAAAGTAATATATGAGTATGGCACGACCACCTGACAAAGTTGAGGCAATAAAAGCAACAATTACAGAGCTAAAAAATCCGACGCGCAAAAATATTTTAAATGGTTTACTTTTGATTTCTCCAAAAGCAAAAGAAGCTAGCAAATAGGATGCAAATAATGAGCAATACATAAAGTGTTTAACGAATACAAGCGGACCGCTGTCAACTCCAGCATTCGATCGAATCAAAGTTATGTTAGCCATAGCATTTAAAACACCACCATACTGAGCTCCATATATATAAATTGCCAGAGAAGATATTATTAGTAATAAAAATGAATACCAAAGAACATACTTATTATTACTTTTTTTAAAAGTGACCTTTTTTCCACAGCTAATCGCTGATTTTGTATAGAAGCCAATCAGCAAAACTAAATATCCTGTAAAAACAGCAAAAATAGTTTGTATATTACTCGTATAATTGAGTCCATTTAGAGTCATTTCATAGCTTGAGTTTCCCAAATTAGCTTCTAACAAAAAACCTGGTATAGCATAGGATAGAGAGAACATAAAATGACCTAAACTAAGAAAATCCAACTTTCCCGTTTTTTTGCGTATTATTTCTATAAAAAGCATGAAACCTAATAATCCCACGTAAGTTACTGCTACCATATATAGTTCTCTTATTTTAAATAATCCTCTTTTTATTATAGTATTCTATATCAATATTCAGATCGGGTTCAATAATGCCAGATATTCAGATATCGCTTTGTCTACACCAAAAGACATCCCTCGTTGCACGAGCATATTCCGATCGACGGGAATTTCAAGTACCTGCAACATAGCTTCAGACATTGCTACTTCGTCGCCGACTGGCACTAAATGTCCGTATTTTCCTGCTTCTAAAATTTCATCAGGACCACTCGGACAATCTGTGGCAATTACAGGGCAACCACAAGCCATAGCTTCAATTAACACTGTTGGCAATCCTTCCCAACGAGAGGAAAGTATAAAAGCACTAGCTCTGTTTAGATACGCATAAGGATTTTCGACAAACCCAGGTAAAGAAACATCTTCAGAAATTCCTAGACAAGCGATCGCTGCTTCTAGTTCACTTCGACACTCTCCTTCGCCTAAAACCATCAAGCGAGCGTGTTTCTGCTTTCTGAGCAGGGCAAAAGCTTCGAGCAGAGTTGAGAAATCTTTCTGCTGTGTTAATCGCCCTACCGCCAAAAATACAGGTACCTCTCCATCTTGAAACCACGGATGGTTGAGATCGGCTTTCGACTTGGCAATCAATTCATGATCGACGACGGGGTTATAAACAGTAATCACTTTCCCTTTTGAAAGTCCGAGCTGTAGTTCTAAATCACGCGATACGCCTGTGGAAACCCCTACAATGGCATCAGCGCTGGGATAAAGTAAGTTCATCAGCGGTGCAACCAATTTAGCCTGAATTAATTTCGACTTATTTGATGACATTGTGTTGTGTTCTACTACCACTAATTTGGTTTCTGTGCGAGCCAGCTTTCCGGCTAACAATGCCACTATGTTTGCATGACTGAGGTGCGACAGGAGGGCAAGTGGCTGATTTTGGCGCAGATATTTCGACAAAGGCAGGATAGCCTTGATGACACGTCCTGCTGAGAGATTGACAACGCGAACCCCATCAGGAACTTGGTTTAAATAGGGGCCCTCAGCAGTAGCTAATACTAGATCTAATGGAATATTCTGGGTTGACATTCCTTTGAGCAAGTTGACGGCAACCCGCTCAGCACCTCCACCATGCAAATTAGGAAGAAAGAAAGCTATACGTCTTGTACTTATTGGTTCTATTATCTCTGGTTTAGTTGTTAAGTTGAAACCGGGCAGGTGCTTCATTCTTTAATTTTCCCATGATAAATGATAATGTGATTTTACAATGAGTTATTTTTTATTTTTCTATGAACGAACCAAAGCAGCGACAAGGAAGAAAAAAAGTATACACAACTCGTAGACAAGGCAATTCCTTTAATTCCTATCCATTGCATAAACAGATAATCTAAGCCAATATTTATGAGTAAGCTACAGCCAAAGAACCCGATTAATAAATGATTTAGTTGCATTGAAGTGATCAACCTAATCGCCAAAATATTAATTGTATAAAAAGGAATTTGCAAAGCATATAAAGATTGAATATTAGCCACTAAATGTGTATCTTGCGTAGTAAATTTTCCTCTTTCAAATAGGATGTGAACTATCGGCTCAGAAAATACAATAAATAAAATTGTCATTGGCACAGTAACAATTAAAATAACGCCGAGCGATTGTCTAAGAGTACGATGCAAATTGAGCCAATCTTTATTAGCAACCATCTTTGAAAAGTAAGGAACCAAAACAGTACTCAATGCAATACTCATCAGGCTAATTGGCGAGGCAATCAACCTGTTACCATAGTTGAGTGCTGCGACACTTCCAGGCAATAAAATTGCTGCCATAGATTGATCTACTACACCAGCGCTACAAATTATAAATGCGGCTACAATCATAGGACTATACTGACCAGCTACCTGCTTCAGGTAAGTGTCAAATCCATACCACCTAGGGCGCAATGATATACCTTGGCGTTTCAATGCTGCTCCTATCACAACCATCTCTATTCCGGCTCCACAGAGTAGCGCTCCTGCCAAGGCATATATTCCCCAACTCTTGAAGATTAACAGAAACAATATGCCAACAACATGGCTAGTAACAGGAACCACGGATGCTAAAGCAAAACGTTCTCCTGCATTCAAAACCGCAGCCCAAGTGCTGGCGATACCACTGAGTAGAATAATTGGTGCAGTAATGCAGAGTAGAGAGAATGTAAGACTCAACTTTTGTGAGCTGAATCCTGATGCAATTAATGGTAAGTAAAGTGGCGCGGTAGATAAGACTATAGCTATTGTGAGCGCCAGTATTCCTGCACTCCAGATAGTTGCTCCGGAAAAAAGTTTTTGAGCAGCTTTTATGCCCTCTTGCTCTCGCACCTGAATATAGGTGGGTACTAGGGCAGAATTAAACGAATTAGCTATCACATTAATAATAAAAGCCGGAACCAGCAAGGCAATCAAAAATGCCTCTAAATCATCTCCTGTACCAAATCTCCATGCAATGAATAACTCTTTGATCACAGAGACAATTTTAACCATTGCTGTCAATAAAGCAACTGTCGTAGCCGCACCAAAGATTTTACGACTGAGAGATCCACTTGTTAGATTTTTCCAGATATCAATCAACTTCTGCAAGTGACGCATTTTAATTAGGATAAAATAGGAGAGCCATTCATTTATGAACTGTAAGGATTTTTTTACATAGGGGCGACAATAATGCTTTGCAACAAAGAGTTATAGCCCGTGGACACTTCCCAAATATCTTGATTAGCCAGCCTGATTGAATATTCTGGGCGCTTGTATAGCTTGGGAGTTGGATCGGGTAAATTTAACAATACATCGTATTCTCCGTATGGTGTATCTGCTGGGATAGTTTCTGCAAAGTTTATTAGTCTGGTCGTACCAGCCATCCACAGGCGGGGATCTTCATTAACAACCCAATGGTATTCTTTTTTTGTTTCGCGGTTGCGTAGAACCACTTCTACTTTACGAGGATTGTAAGGGCTAGCCCATCCTTCATTGATAATTTCAAAACTCATGGCCAAAGTACCATTAGGGTTGACAATTTTTGGGCATTTTGAATTAACAAGACGGAAGCGATATCCCAAACGACGCTTAATTTCCTCTATGCAGCCTTGCTTGATCCACCCCTGATAAATTTCTGTTGCATCAGATTGATTTGTTGACAGACTGCTCCAGTGCATCCTAGCCAAGTCAGTTAAGGCCCCTGGACAGTCATCGTATTCTGGAGGCTTACTTGGCCATGCAGGTTCACCTCCCTGTACTACATATTGCGTATCAAGGTTTAGCCACGTTTTCTCTTGCTCTATGATAGTTGGATTGGTACTACCATAGGTGCCAGCATCATCTATACCCGATCTAAAACCATCATTATGATGACCAGTTCTAGCTCGAACAGAACCATTAAATGCCTCTTCTATAGAGAGGGTATTTATGTTGTTAAATATTTGTTTTTTTTGTTTAGGGTAACGTATTGTAATCATCCGTTCAGTCGGTAGCACAGACAATATTTTTAGGAGAATTGCTCTAGCATCATCCGTAACATCTAGAGTCCAATTATCTACAAGTTTGTTAGTTGAACTATGCCACTCTCCCCAATACCCAACAAAACCTGCATCCATGTATGCGATCGCGTCGTAGTTCTCTGCCAAAATTGGCTGCAACTGCTCCAAGTGTGAGACAATTCTCTCGCGCGGAGCATCAGCACCACCTCCTAGCCAATTATAGGAAAATCGGACAATCAACTTCACCCCAGCTTGACGGGCTGTTTCGCAGTCCTGCGAAATCATCTCTAGGAAAGATTGTGATAGTGAATTTTCTCGAAATTCTGAAAGCAGGTAAATCCGGCGCACCAAAGTTATGTTCTGACTTTTTATTTGTTGCAAGTCAGAGAGCTGTAAGGGAGTAACTGGGTTATTACCAATAGGGTCAACGGCTACGAAGAAACCTCTTTCAGGATTGGGAAAATTCTCAGAACTGCTTTCATAGGTTAATGTGGTTTGAGTGAAAATAATAGTAGCAACAGTCGGTTGGCAGCAAGCTATCGCAAACCACAAGATTGACACCAAAGAAAACTTTACATATTTTGCCAAATCCATAATATTCGTGCCTTCCCCTGTTGATTCTGCGATCGCTAAGTCCTCCCACTCTGATTAACATACTCATCAACCTATTTTATGGGATAAAATGAGTAAAATTTAAAATTATAAGGTAAGTTTTTGTGAACTTTTAAAAGCCATAGCCCCCATCAATTTTTCTACCTGAGAGCCTTCTACAGGCTTAGAGAAAAAGTATCCCTGTCCGTAGACGCACTTCATAGATTTTAGCTGAGCTATTTGCCAGCTCGTTTCTACCCCTGTGGCAATCATGCCCATACCTAACTCTTGAGTTATGGCAAGAATTTTCTGAAGAATTTCTAAGTTCGGGTTGCTAGCATCTAGTCCGCTGACTAAAGAGCAATCTAGCTTCAAACTATCGAATTTCCCATACTTCAGCCGCGTCAATTGGTAGAGCTGAGTTAATGATACATCACTAAGACCGCAGTGATCAATTTGTACTTGCACTCCTAAAGTTTTAACTTGGACAAACACAGACCCAGCTAACTCGGAATTGTGCGTCACAACATCTTCAGAAATTTCTAACCTCAAACTAGAAGCATCGAGATTTGTTTCCTTCAATATTTTTGCAAGCGTCTCGATTAAGTCAGCGTGGAAAAACTGTTTTCTAGTCAGATTCACGCTGACTGTTAAAGGAGCGTTAAGACGAAATTGCGACTGCCAAATCCGCATCTGGCTGCAAGCTTGCCGCAGTACCCACTCGCCAATAGGAACAATCAAGCCGGTTTCTTCTGCCGCTGGTAGGAATTCGTCTGGCCAAAGCAAACCTCGATTCGGGTGCTGCCAGCGCAACAGCGCTTCAAAACTAATAATCTTATTAGTTTGCAGGCAGACGATCGGCTGATAGTGAATCCGGAACTCCTCATTTACAAGACCCACGCGCAAATCATTCTCTAACTGAATAGATGCTGTACTGCTAATCTTTGCCACAGCGGTTGTTTTTTGGGCTGTATTGGCGTGCAAATTGGCGGTTGAATAGCCTGGTACATACTCAGGCACTAACTGCTGTAGCATTGAAACAATTAAATTCGCATCATTGCGATCGCCCGCTTGACAAAGGGCTTCTACTTCCTGGTCAATATTTTCTTTCACTAGGCGGCTGGCATTGCCAAGACTGAGAATTTTTTCGTGTTTAGTGCGGTTGTATTTCTCGCCCGGAATAAACAGTTCTTCAAACAATTTTTCTCCAGGTCGCAGCCCTGTAAACGCGATTTCTATGTCTTTACCCACTGCATATCCTGAGAGCCGAATCAAATCGTTTGCCAAATCAACAATTCTGACTGGTTCTCCCATCTCAAGCATGAAAACTTCCCCGCCATTGCCGATGACTGCTGCCTGCAAAACCAGTTGAACTGCTTCGGGAATTGTCATGAAATAGCGAGTGATATCTGGATGGGTAATTGTAATCGGCCCGCCCTCAGCAATTTGTCGATTGAAAGTAGGTACGACGCTACCGCGGCTGCCAAGAACATTACCGAATCGAACCACTACAAATGGGTTTTTGCTTTTTTTGGCTGCTTGCAGCACCAGCATTTCGGCAACTCTTTTGCTAGCTCCCATAATGCTAGTTGGATTCACCGCTTTGTCGGTGGAAATCATCACAAATTGTTCCACATTGTATTTCAATGCCAGATCCAGCAGATTTTTCGTCCCCCGCACATTGTTAGTAATCGCTTCCGGAGGGTTTAATTCCATCATGGGTACGTGTTTGTGAGCGGCCGCATGAAAAATTATGTCTGGTCTCACTGTTAGAAAAAGGTACTCTAAGCGATCGCGAAAGCGAATATCGGCCATAAAGGCTGTCACGCGAGTAATATCTGTTGGGGTTTTGCTGGTTTTTTTAAGTTCTGACAGGACTTTTCCTAATTCTTGTTGAATGTTGAATACAGAATTTTCTCCGTGTCCGACGATGATTATTTCCGCAGGAGCGCACTTTAATATTTGCCTGCAAAGTTCGCTGCCGATCGAGCCGCCCGCACCAGTAATTAGAACTTTCTTGCCTCCAATCAATCCCAAGACTTTCTGGGTATCGGTTTGGATCGGGGCGCGGCGGAGCAAGTCCTCAATTTGTACTTCTCTGACGCTACCTAAACTGACGCGACCGTTGATGATTTCATTGAGGCCGGGGAGGGTGCTGGTTGGAATTCCAATTGACTGGCAAATTTCTACGATCTGCCTAATCTCTTTTCCCGGAGCTGAGGGGATGGCAATCATGACTTTGCCGATATTTAGCGAGCGAACTACTTCCGGAATGTTACAGCGATTGCCGACTACAGTAAGTCTGCCAATCTGCTTGGAGATTTTTTTGGGGTCGTCGTCAATGAAAGCGATTGGATCGAGTCCTACCTCTGGACTCCTCTCCATCGTTTGCATCAGAGATGTGCCTGCACTGCCCGCACCGACTATCAGGACGCGATCGCGTTGCTGAACTTTCCACGGTTTTTGGTTCCATCTTTCCAGGGCTGGAATGCTGAAACGAATCGCCGCCACTAACAAAAAGCTGATCATAGCGTCTAGTAGCGGCAGCGATCGTGGCAGATTTGCGATCGGCGAATTATTTAGCTGGTAGAGTTCTTGGAACAATATAATTTCCACTGGTAGGGATATACCTATCAGCATCGTTATTTGTGCCATTTCTTCCAGACCCGCATACTGCCAGTAACGGTTATATAAGCCGCCGACATAAAATACGGTAAGTTTGACTGCGACAAATAATACTGTAATTACAGCCAGACTCTGTAAGTATGGAAACAGATTGAATATACCATCTAAACGAATTTCCAAGGCTAAGAAGGGTGCGATCGCAAAACAAATTGCATCGATTATCAAAAAATGACGGATTCTTAATCCCACCAACACTTTACTGAGTTTTTTTATGTTCTTATTCATCACACGCTCTCATACAACAACTTTACCGTAACTAGATCCAGTACCTAATGCTGAGGTGTTTTTTTATACCGCCCAGCCCGCTGAAATTAATCACCCTTATTTATCGTGGCGCTTCACTCAACTACCTCCACCGCTCCGACCCAAAACGGGTAAGCCTGCGTCATAACCACCGACAGGTTGTGAATGGCATTCTGTGGATACTCAGAACCGGGGCTGTGTGCCAAGACCTGCCAGAAGGTTATAGCAAGTGGGTGCATCGTGGGAACACGGTTTTATCGGTGGCAAAAACCCGATATTTGGAAACAAGTCTTATAAGCCCTACAAGCCCATGCTGACCAACTCCGAAAGCTAAACTGTCCCGTTCATTACGTCGATCGAACCGTGATTCGTGCCCACCAAGAGGCAGCTATGGTGGAACAAAGGAGGGGAAGGAGAGGAAAAACAAGGTCGTTGGGATTGTGGTTTTAGCCCCAAAATACACATCCGTGGTGAGGGTAAAGGTAAACCCATAACTTTTGTTCTGAGTCCAGGTCAACGTAACGAGTCAATTTTTTTAGAAAAATTGATGGAACTCTAGACGAGTAAGCGCATTCTGGTGCCAATCGTCCGGGCCGGAGTCCCGAAAGAGTCGTAGGAGACAAAGGCGATCGCACGTCGGCGAGGTATCTGTTTTACGATCCCACGACTTTCAAATGAACTACGTCGCGGTCTTTCTAGCCGTGAAATCTACCCTCAACGCAATATAGTTGAATGTGCTATCAACCGACTTAAGCAATGGAGACCTATTGCTAGGCGATATGAGAAATTGGCTGGAAATTATACAGCCATGATTACGATCGCCTGCATTCTGTTGTGGTTATAGTTTGAAAACACGCCGTAGGGTGTTACTGTTTACAAAAAATCATTTTTCGGGAGTAACTAATGGAATCAACTGAAACAGGTATCGGATTTCAGGAATACTGGCAGATTCTCAAGCGCAGGTGGCTGCCCGCCTTAGCTGTATTCGCCTCGGTTGTTGCACTCACCACCTACAGCACGCTGAAGGAAAAAGCAGTTTATGAAGCAGAAGGAAAGCTGTTATTTAAGAAAACAACTCCTGGCTCTGCTTTAACAGAATTGGGAAAAGAAATCGGACAGTTGACTCCTGCGGCGGAGCAAAGTAACCCTCTGACTACCGAGATAGAACTGATTCGTTCTCTAGAAAATATCGAAAAAACTATAAATAGGCTTCAGTTAAAAGACGAAAAAAATAATCATATGAAAACAAAAGATTTATTAAAAAAACTGACAGTAGCTACTATTAAGGGCGCTGATATCCTAACGGTTTCCTACAAAGACAAAAACCCCAAAATAGCAGCCGATGTCGTAAAAACCCTGATGAATTTTTATATAGATAACAATCAAAAAGTGAATCGCCTAGAAGCTGTGTCTGTTCGACAGTTTATTGAAAAAAAACTGCCTAATTCAGACCAAGCTATGCGGAAAGCAGCGGCAGAATTGAGCAAATTTAAAGAAGATAATAAAGTTGTCAATCTTGAAGAAGAAGCTAAATCAGCAGTGGCAGTTATGGCGCAACTAGAAAGTCAAATCGACCAAGCTAAGTCGGATTTGCTCAAGGCCCGTGCTCAGTCTAAAGCATTTGAAGACGAATTACAAATGAATCCCCAGCAAGCATTGACAGCCAGCACTCTCAGCCAATCTAGCACTGTGCAGGAAGCTCTCAAAGAATACAAACAAATAGAGCGGCAGTTAGCAATTGAGCAAAATCGCTACCTGGATAATTCGCCTATAATAACTAGGTTAGAAACTAAAAAAGCTACTATGAAAGCTTTACTAGACCAACAAATACAACAAGTTTTAGGCGAGCAACAGGCGTTGCCAAATCAAAGTTTACAGATAGGAGAGGTGAAACCAAAACTGATCGAAGAATTTATCAAGGTAGATGTAGAACGCCAGGGTTTGGCTGAGCGAGTTACTATTCTATCAAATGCTCTAGCTGGCTACAAGCAGCGGGTAAAACTTTTGCCGAAGCTAGAGAAAGAAAAGCGAGAACTAGAAAGAAAACTCCAAGAAGCCGAAGCGGATTATCAGGAATTGCAAAAAAAACTCCAGCAAATTCGGATTACTGAAAATCAGCAAGTGGGGAATGCTCGGATTATCCAAAAGCCGAGTGTTCCGGAAGAACCAGTGCGTTCTCGCAAGTCTTTATCGCTGGTATCGGGCAGCTTGTTGGGAACTCTGCTGGCGGTAGCTGCGGCGATGCTTTTAGAGTCTCAAGATAAGTCTGTCAAAACTATTGAAGAGGCGAGGGAATTGTTTGGGTTTACTTTGTTGGGAGTGATTCCTTTTCATAAAAAACCTGACAAAAATACTCGGGGCAATTCCAGGTGGCTTAAATCTACTTCCCAGGATTTAGAGCCATCTCCCCGACAGATTGTTGTTAGGGATAGTCCTCATACTTCGAGCAGTGCTGCTTACCGAATGCTTCAGGCAAATCTGAGGTTTCTGAGTTCTGATAAAGAGTTGAAAGTGATTGTTGTCAGTAGTTCGCTACCGCAAGAAGGCAAGTCTACTGTATCGGCTAATTTGGCTGTAGCTATAGCTCAATTAGGACGGAAGGTTTTGCTGGTAGATGCGGATATGCACTGTCCTGTTCAACATCAGATTTGGGAGCTTCCAAATCAAGTAGGTTTGAGCAATGTGATAGTCGGACAAGCTGGGTTTGGGGATGCGATCGCCCAAGTCATGGATAATTTAGATGTGCTCACTTGTGGGGTAATTCCCCCTAATCCAATGGCTCTGTTGGATTCACAGCGTATCACTTTATTGATTAAGCAATTTGCGGCTACTTATGATGCAGTGATTATTGATGCTCCTTCTCTGAATGTTGCTGCTGATGCTCTGATTCTGGGGAATAAAGCAGATGGGATTTTATTGGTTGTGCGACCTGGAGTTCTTAATTCTGGTACTGTGGCTTTTGCGAAGGAGCTATTGAAGAAATCAAGCCAGCACGTTCTGGGCTTAGTGGTGAATGGAGTAAGTCCTAAAAACGAACCGCACAGCCATTACTATTTTACCAATGAATCTTACGCTCAAGAGCAGAGTCCTGGTATCAATAAAATAACGAATAACCAATAACAACAGTCAACAGTTAACAGTTAACTGTTGACTGTTGTTATTGGCAGCCGCACTCCGAAAGTCGAGCCGAGTCCTTCCCCAGGACTTTCGGCCCAGACACTGCCGCCGTGGAGTTCCACGAGATGGCGGACGATCGCCAATCCTAGTCCCAGGCCGCCGTAATTGCGAGTAGAAGAGCTGTCAGCTTGGCGGAAGCGATCGAACACAAAGGGCAAAAACTCCTTGCTGATGCCAATTCCCGTATCTCTGACAACGATCGAAACAGAGTGAACCGGAGACGGCCCAGACAACATGGCGTCACCCGCTGCTCCCGGTTCCCCATCCTCCGAGAGCGTGATTTCCACGCGACCCGACGGCGGCGTAAACTTAATAGCATTCGAGAGCAAATTAGACACCACCTGCTGCAAACGAGTAGCATCGCCCCTCACCGAGCTTACCTTTTCGCCACAAAAACTGACCAATTCAATTCCCCTAGCTTCAGCATCAGGGGTCAGCGCCTTCACCGCCGTTTCTACAATCCGCACCAAATCCACCGGGAACAGCTTCAAACACACTTTGCCACTGACAATCCGGGAAACGTCCAGCAAATCCTCAATCATCTGAGTCTGCAACCGGGCGTTTCGCTCAATAGTCTCCAAACCCACAGCCGTTTTTTCGGCACTCATCTGGCGCTGCCGCAGCATCTGGGCCCAGCCCAAAATGGCGTTCAGAGGCGTCCGCAACTCGTGAGAAAGCGTTCCCAAAAACTGGTCTTTAATCCGGTTGGCCTCCGCCGCTTCCCGGTAAAGTCGCGCATTGTCGATCGCCACCGCCGCATCCCGCGCCAAATCCTCCAGCAAAACCAAATCCTCCTCCCCGCAGCGGCGGCCCGACTCCCCGCACAGCAACGAAATCGCTCCCAGCGTCCGCCCGCGAGCGATCAGCGGCACGCAGATTGCCGACAGCACCTGGGATTGGGCTCGCAGCACCAACTGCAGTTCCCTGTCGGGCACAACCGCCTCGATCACCCATTCCGGTATTTCTGGGTAGAGCTTCGACTCACCAGTCCGTAGCACCTTTGCTACTCCGTGCCGTCCCTGGGGGTCTAGCGGCATACGCCGATCAATTTGCCACAGCAGAGCTACTTTGCTTGGATCTGAGTGAGCAACTGCTTGCAAGCGGATCGAGCCGTCGGCATCAAGCAAATGCACACAGCACCAATCCCCCAGCGTCGGTACTGTTAAATCTGCCAAACCTTGCAGCGCCTCCTCGTAATCCAGGGAAGCCGAGGACAGCACAGCCAAAGCTTGAGCACGAAAATATGCTGTTTGGGCCGATCGCTGGCGATCGTCAATATCAGTACAAGTCCCGAACCATTTGAGAATTTTCCCCTCAGCGTCCCGCACGGGCAATGCCCTGCCCAAATGCCAGCGGTAAGCTCCGTCAGATGCCCGTTTAAAGCGGTATTCCACCTCGTAAGTCTTCCCTGTCTCCACCGAGGTCTTCCAGCTCTCTACGGAATCTTCCACGTCATCTGGATGCAGGGCGAGCTGCCACCCCCAGCCTTGAGTTTCCTCCAGGGTCAAGCCAGTATATTCAAACCAGCGCTGGTTGTAGTAGTCGAACCAGCCGTCGGCTGTGGCAGTCCAAACTATTTGCGGGATGGCTTCAGCGAGGACACGGTACAACTGTTCGCTGGCTTCGGCTTCGCGACGGGCGGCCTGTTCCCGCGCCAATGCCCAATTCCGCTGTTGTTCGGCCTCTTTGCGAGCGGTGATGTCGCTAATCACGCCGATCCATTTGCAGGGATTACCTTGTTTGTCAAGCACTGCTTTGCCCCGATCAATCCAATGGAGCAAGCGGCCCCGCTGGCAATGAACGCGGTATTCCTGAAAAAATGGGGCCGCAGAACTGTCTGGCGCACTCAAATACCGATCGACTGCGGCCAAAACTCGATCGCGGTCGATCGGGTGCAAGATACTGTTCCAAGCTGCTCTTGTCCTCGGAAATCCGCCTTTTTCGTACTCCAAATGTTCGTCTACGTGACCGAACCACAGCACGATGTCGGTCTCGATATCCCATTCGTAAATCAAATCGCTGGCACTTTCTGCAGCAATCCGAAACCGCTCTTCAGACTGTCGCAGCACTTCCAGAAATTTAAAGCGTTCCGTCACGTCCAAAACCAGAGACAGTACCGATACCAACTGTCCCGAATCACTGTAAAAGGCCGAATTGTACCACTCGCAATGCACCAACGAACCACCCTTATGATAATTGCTGTTGCGAACTACATTGCAGCGACTACCTGGTTTTTTTAAACTATAAACTGCCGATTTTACCTCTTCAAAATCACCCTGATCAATAAATTTCCATTCGCTAAAATGCTTGCCTAAAACTTCTGTTTCCTTCCACCCAAAAATCTTCTCTGCTGCCGGCGACCAGCCACTAACCCTAAAATTTTCATCCCACTCAATCACCGCTAGGGGAGTATTTTCAAAATGAGAAGTGAGTTTTTGCAGCGCCTCGCGCAGGGATGCTTCTACTTGCTTGCGCTTAGTAATATCGCCAAAAGAAATAGCAATGCCGTCGCCCAATTTAACGGTCATAATCCGAAACCAGCCGACAATGCCTTCCCTGTTGTAATAAATCTCGGTATCGAGGGGAATTCCTGTTTCTACAACTTGCACGTAACGGTCGAACAAACTGCTATCTTTATGACCGGGCAGGACTTGCAGCAATCGCTTGCCGATTAATTCTTCAGGTGTATGTTGTTGAATTTTGGCCGCTGCGGGATTGACGTATTCCCATTCAAAATCCACAATTGTGGATTCGTCACGAATGCTGCGGAACACGTTAAATCCGTCTAAAGATAATTCCTGAAAAACGCGGAAACGTTCTTCACTTTCTTGCAGCTTTCCTAAAGCATCAAGCAGTAGTTCTTCGACTCGCTCGCGCTGGGTTATTTCTGCGAGCAATTGCTCGTTAATTTGCTGGAGTTCGGTTGTGAGCCAGGGGACGGAATTTGTAATAGCAGAGTCGGCTTGCCGTCGATCGACCTTTTGGGTTCCCAGCGCCGTATTTCCAGGAAAATAGGCCGGCCCAGCCAAAGCCAACACTTGAGAAATCGAGGGTATCAGGGACGCTAAAACCCACAAAGAGATGATCGCGGTCAAGGCGGCGATCGAACTTGACAGCCATTCGCTGGGATGCACCAGCATCCAAACTTGCATCAAGTGAGTTGTCCCGCCCCAGAAAAACCAGGCTCCCAATAGGATAAACCCCTTGCTCAAAGGCACGTCCCGCTGCTTCCGGGCATAGTATGTCAGAAGTGCTGGAATTGAATAATAAGCCAAGGCAATTAACACATCGCTGACCGCGTGCAGTCCCATCAACTGGGGTTGCCACTGGCAACAGCCATCTTGGGGAATAAAATTGTGGTTAAATGACATAATCTTAATAAAGAGCAGCATTTCGGCTTTCCTGTGCGATCGATCCTAGTTGCACTTGTGTTGCTGACCCGCTAATTTCTAGTTTATACACAAAAAAACATAAAACAAAAGTGACTTTAGTCCGGGGAGGAAAGTTCACAGCAGGCTTTAACCTGCCTGAAATATTCGTACATTTATTGAGAGGTTTAGGGAGAGTGAGGTACTAGAATTCCCAAGGAGCTACGAAATTCAATGCTATCTTTTGAATTCACAACTTACGGAAAAACAGAGCAATTGAGCGCACTTGATGAAGAGATTACTAGAGCGCCGTTCATTGAAACGGTTTAGCTAGAAGCTTGCAATATTCGATAAATTCATCTTGATTGAATCTATTTTTTGATAAGTTTGCAGATTCAGAAATCCCTTCAACATAGGAGAATCAACCTCTACTTGGAGGCTCAGAAATCCTGCCGGAGCAGATTGATACTTGGAGCGAAGCATCGCCGCCTCTGGCGCCGGAATCAAAACTAATCTGTACCTGTATCAAAGTCTACTAAATTCTGCTACTAAATCGGTTAATGTCACAGATTATCTTCCAGTAAAATTTCTGAAACCATCTCGAATTAAACATCCATGCGCTTAGAGCAGCTTCAAGCATTTCTTTCAGTTGCTGAAACTGGTAGCTTTCAGCAAGCGGCCCGGAAGTGTGGCGTTACCCAATCGACTATTAGCCGCCAAGTGCAGGGATTAGAAGCGGAAGTGGGTTTGTCGCTGTTTCACCGCACGGCCCACGCGAAACTGACCGTGGGAGGGGAATGCCTACTGCCTCACGCTCGCAAAATCTGTCAGACTTGGCAAAATGCTGCTGAAGAATTGGGAGACTTACGGGCGGGAAAGCAGCCGGAACTCTGCGTGGCTGCGATTCATTCGGTTTGCGCTGCTTATTTGCCGCCTGTGCTGCAAAAGTTTTGCCGCGACTATCCAGACGTGCAATTGCGGGTGACTGCCCTCGGGAGCGATCGAGCCCTGAAAGTTCTCAAAGATGGGTTGGTGGACATAGCGGTGGTGATGAACAACCGCTATTTTACTCAAGCCCCGGAAATGTTGGTTGAGGTGCTCTACAATGAGCCGATCGAGGTATTGATGGCGGCGGGTCATCCTCTGGCCCAGTACGATCGAGTACCTTGGCCGGAATTGATTTGTTACCCGCAAGTGGTGTTTAAGGATGGGTACGGAATGCAGCGGATGGTGCAAGAACAATTTGGACGCATCGGTGCTAAACTTCATGCTGTTTTGGAACTCAACACTCTTGATGCTTTTCGGGGTGTGGTGCGACAGGGAGAATTGATTGCTTTGCTGCCGCATTCAGCTTTGGTGGACGCGAAGGGCGATCGCACTTTAGCAATTCGGTCGATCGCCCAAGATCGGTCAACTTCCAAGGTTTCCGCGATCGGTCAATTGGCAGCCGATCCGACTTGGACTCGCGAAGTCGTGTTGGTGACAACTCACGATCGAATGCAAATTCCGCCGATCGCCCATTTCTGGAATCTGGTACGCGAATTTGTGCCGCCTTTTGATGTAATCAAGCTAGAAAAATCAGGGAGTTAATTCGATAATTTTGAAGTGAATTTTGGGAATTTTAAATTTAAACGGATTCAAATATTACCAATTACTAACTACCAATTACTAACTACCAACTACCCCTTACCAATTACCAATTTCAAATGTTATGAGTGACGCATTTAGAGAATTGCTGCGAAAAATTGGCAGCGGAGTACACACAGGAGAAAACTTAACTCGCTCCGAAGCAGCAGCAGCCACGCGGATGATGCTGCTGGGGGAAGCAACACCGGCTCAAATCGGAGCTTTTATGATTTCCCACCGCATTAAACGGCCCACTGGCGAAGAATTAGCCGGAATGCTCGATGCTTATGAAGAATTGGGGCCCCTTCTTGCCCCCCCAAACCGAGAAAAAGGGTTTTCCGTCTCTACCGTCGCCGTGTTTGGCATTGCTTACGACGGGCGATCGCGCACAGCTCCAATTAGCCCAATAACCGCCCTAATTTTAGCCGCTAGGGGCGTTCCAGCCGTCATGCACGGGGGCGATACCATGCCAACCAAGGAAGGCATTCCCCTGATTGAAATTTGGCGCGGTTTGGGAGTTGACTGGAGAAAACTGAGTTTAGAAAAAGTCCAGCAAGTTTTTGACAATACGGGTTTGGGTTTTGTTTACCTTCCCAAGCATTTTCCTCAAGCCGCCGCTTTAGTTCCCTACCGCCGCGAAATTGGTAAACGGCCACCTTTTTCGACAATGGAGTTGATGTGGTGTCCCTGTGCCGGCGACGTTAACGTCATATCAGGCTACGTCCACCCGCCCACAGAAAGTATGTTTCAAAAAGCCTTTGAGCTGCGGGGAATAAAAAATTATACCACAGTCAAAGGATTGGAGGGAAGCTGCGATTTGCCGCGCGATCGTACTGCGATTATCGGCATTTCTAAGCCGGATGCTGAGTTTGAACGAGTGCTTTTAGCTCACGGAGATTACGGTTTTAGCAACACAAATCCTGCCTTTGAATCAGCCCCAGAGTTATTCAAACAAATGCAGGAAGTGTTGCTGGGAAAATCCTCGGAATTCATGCAGTCCGCTATCTGGAACGGCGGATTTTATCTGTGGCGCAGCGGAGTTTGTGTGGATATAAACTCGGGTTTAATGGAGGCCGAAACTTTACTCAGCAGCGGTCAAGTCGTCCAAAAACTTGAGGAAGTTAGCCAAGCCGTTAGTGTTTTAAGTTGACAGTTGACAGTTGACAGTTGACAGTTGACAGTTAACTAATGACTAATGACTACTGACTACTAGACATCTCCAATAATTATTGTGGAACAGGCATTTGGCCTATTCAAAACAGGCAATTCTTGCGATGACAACTGACAACTGACAACTGACTAATGACTAATGACTAATCATAAAATTGCTGTAATTGTGCTTGCAGGCGGTCAAAGTTCGCGGATGGGTAGGGATAAAGCTCTACTGGAAATTGAGGGGAAATCCCTATTGCAGCGGGCGTTGGAAGTTGCCGCAGTTGTAACCCCCGAAGTTTATGTTCTGACTGCTTGGCCCGATCGCTATCGATCGACCTTAACCGAAACATCCCAATTTCTGGTAGAGTACAATCCGGGCTCCGGGCCCTTGGTTGCATTGACTCAGGGATTGACAGAAATAGCCGCCGAGTGGATTTTACTGTTAGCTTGCGATTTGCCTTTGTTGGATGCCCAGATTATTCAGAATTGGACAAGTCAGTTAACAGAATTTCCCCCATCAACTTTAGCAGTTGTGCCTTATCAAAATTCGCGCTGGGAGCCTTTGTGCGGCTTCTACCGCCAACAATCTCTGCCCAGCTTGCAAAGTTTTATTGACAAAGGGGGACGTTCCTTTCAAGTGTGGTTAAATCAAATCTCCGCAATCCCTCTACCTGTAGGGGAACGAGAAGCAGTAATGTTATCCAATTGCAATACATTAGAAGAGTTTGAGCAATTAAAAGGTAAAATGGTTAACGGTTGACAGTTGACTGTTGACTGTTAACTGACTAAGGACAACTGGCTCATGACAGTTAACTGACTAATGACTAATGACTAATGACTAATGACTACTGACTACTGACTAATTACTAATTACTAATTACTAATGATTAACCAATATTGGTTGCTAGATCGCGATATAACTTTCCTCAATCACGGCTCTTTTGGGGCTTGTCCGATTCCCGTACTCGAAGCGCAAACCATTTTTCGAGAACAACTGGAAAGAGAACCATTGCGCTTTTTACTGCGGGAATTTGAACCCTTGTTGGATAATGCGAGAAATCAGTTAGCAGCATTTCTCGGTGCGGCTGAGGATGACTTGGCGTTTGTCCCGAATGCCACGACGGGAGTAAATGCTGTTTTGCGATCGCTCTGTTTTTCTCCGGGCGACGAATTGCTAACTACAAATCAGGAATACAACGCTTGCCGCAACACACTTAATTTTGTAGCCGAGCGTACAGGCGCTAAAGTAGTAGTAGCAGAAGTCCCCTTTCCCATTGAGTCACCCGACCAAATTATTGAAGCAATAATTAAGTGCGTTTCACCGCAAACAAAGTTAGCTTTATTAGACCACGTTGTCAGCCAAACAGGTTTAATATTTCCCATCAAACAATTAGTCGGTGAGTTAGCTAACCGTGGCGTAGATGTATTGGTAGACGGAGCTCACGCGCCGGGAATGGTAGCACTGAATTTAGAGGAAATTGGCGCGGCTTACTATACGGGAAATTGCCACAAGTGGCTGTGTGCGCCGAAAGGTGCGGGCTTTTTATACGTGCGGCGCGACAAGCAAAATGCCATTCGCCCAACTACGATCAGTCACGGTGCTAACTCGCCCCGCGCTGATAAATCGCGCTTTCAACTAGAATTTGACTGGATGGGAACAGTCGATCCGAGTCCCTATTTGTGCGTACCTGTAGCTATTGATTTTATGGGTTCTTTGTTGAGCGGCGGCTGGCCTGAATTGAGGGCAAAGAATCATGCTTTAGCGTTGGCGGGGAGAAAAATATTGGCTGACAAATTAGATTTGCCACTACCTTGTCCTGATGAAATGGTGGGTTCGATGGCAGTTGTGCCACTGGCAGACTCTCAATCTGATGAGGTTGCAAAGGGAGGAATTCCACCTTTGCAAGAGGCGCTATGGGAGATTTTTAAAATTGAAGTACCGGTGATTCCTTGGCCAAATGCTAGTAAGCAGTTGGTGAGGATTTCGGCTCAGTTATACAATACTTTGCCGCAGTATCAATATTTAGCTAATGCCCTGGTTGAGCTGACGAGAATTTGAGCTGGAGCTTCCCGAAAAGAAACATCACACCCAGCTACAAACAGTTATAGGTTTTTAGTTAGGGTGTCGGTTCTCATAGTTTGGGAGAATACAGACTATTTATCCTTACTATAAACGTAGTAATGGTTATACAAATATTCACCCTAAGAGTAAAAATTCTGCAAGGAATCACCTTTGTTCCTATTGAATTGGGATAGTTTTTACATAAAATTTAAAAAACCAAAAAATAGATCTAAAGCCCCATAGCCCTAAACTTCGCCAATCCGCCGAAACCGAATAAAATTTGTAAATAACCCGCGAAAAATCCTAAGTTAAAACAGGGTTGTCAAAGCGGATAGCGCACAACTTCCGCGCAACAGAATATAACTGGAGTTTAGACTAAGCACAAATTGACTCAGCCTGAGCTGAGTGGAAAAAATGGTTAATCAGCGAGAGGTTCTCAA
>NZ_JAUBVF010000120.1:0-5057 GCF_036705685.1 Microcoleus sp. AT3-A2 | reverse complement strand
GCCTTTTAAGTGGACATATAAGGGTAAAGTCTTGGCGGCCTAATAGTCTGTGTATTTACGCCGAGCTGTACTAGCAACATTAGATATTACTGAACTAAGTGTAGATGGTGGCAAAGCCCGGTTAATCACACCACAAGGAGAAAAATCTGAGTGGAAAGACTATAAAGCAATTGTTTCCGAGGCGGGAATAGTAGCTAGTTTCGACCAAAATAATATGATTATTGATTGGGCAAATCAACAACCACTAGCAAACCCAGTAACTTGTCTAGGTGATGGACATGATGGAGTCTGGAATATATTCAAGGAAATTAGTTGTGAACAGAACAGAAGAGAAATCTTAGATTGGTATCATCTGAATGAAAATCTTCACTTATGTGGGTGGTTCAATTAAGCGGTTAAAGCAAGCCGAAACATATTTATGGCAAGGAAATGTCCCAAGTGCAATAGCACTATTCACAGAGTTAAAGAAAAAATCAGCCATTAACTTCTGTAAGTATTTAGAAAAGCATCAGGAAAGAATTATTAATTATGAAGTTTTCCAGAGAGACGGAATTTGTTCAATTGGCTCTGGCGCAGTAGAATCAGGAATTAAGCAAATAGCTAGACGGATTAAAATATCTGGAGCAAGTTGGAAATCAGAACATGTTGGGCAAGTATTAGCTCATCGATGTGCTTACTTAAACGGCTTAATTGGTAAATCACCCAAAGCTGCTTAAGTATTTATGCTTATCGCAAAAGTGACACGCTCCCAAAAAGTACGACCATTGATGTGCTTTCTCACGCAACGAGCGCTGCGGACAGTCCAGCAGCATGACCCACATGACCTTGCCAAGTATTTAACAATTCTGCCAACCTGGTCTTAACCCTCTTGTGTCACTCTACGCAGAGGAAAAGTTGCCATAAGGGATATTGAGGTTTTGAAAAATTGAACGAGTTAAATTATTGACAAGCATTTGAAGCTTAAAAAAGCCATCGGGTAACTTAGGAACAGTAAAAACTTGTAGCCAATTTTTAATAAAATTAAATAGTACAAATGGTTGAAGTATTAAACGGAGGTTGTTAAGAATCTTCTTCCAACCCTTTCCTTGATCCCACCTGGATGTGATTAAAAATTAGATTCAGCTTGTGGTGGTAATTTTAGAATTTGTTCAGAGTGGAGACTCACCATCAAATAAGCGCTAAAAATAATTTTCCACTATTTTTATATTTGTGGATAATCAATACTCCGGACAGTTTTTAAAGAGGGATACGATCACTTTTTCAGCAGAGAAGTGAAAAAAGTGAGTGCAATCTGAACCCAAAATTAACAGAAAAAAAGGCACTCTTTTCGGTTAAGCTATAAAAACACACAAGCTAAACTGATTGCCTTATGAAAATCATTGAATCCATCTTACAACAAATGCCAGGGATTAGTCAACCCCAAAAGAAGTTTTTAATCACTTTATTCTCAACTATCTTGCTGGCTTATGGCAAGGTCAACTTCACAAATCTCAGTCGTTATAGTTGTTTGAGCGAAAAAACCTACCGTCGTCACTTTCTCAAAAGCTTTAATTTTCCACAATTTAATCAATATTTCCACGGAACTTGCTTTAAATCCTGAACACACAGTCATTGCTGTTATTGATTGTTCTTTTTTAAGAAAAAGTGGCAAAAAAACTGACGGCAAGGCTTATTTTTATAAGGGTGTAGCTGGTAAATCGGAACAGGGATTGGAAATTTCTGTGATTTCTATTGTCGAAATTGAGACTCGTTTATTTTATAGCTTAAGCGTGCAAAAAACTCCATCACGTCCTCAAATAGATCCCGTGAAAAAACTGCCACAAAAACCGAATAATAGCTGCTCAAAAAAATCTCGCAAAAAACCGGAGTTTCAAAGCTCAACGCCTGACATCACAAGAGTTGATGACTATGCAAAACATCTCAAGAATACTCGTTGTTCCTTCCCAACTTCTGTACGTTATTTGGTGGCTGATGGCTATTACTATCGCTCTAAATTATGGGAGGCTGTGCGGGAGTTGAATTTAGACTTTATTGGCAAGCGAGCGGGTTGATGCTAACCTAGGCTATCTCTATACAGGTGAACAAAATAAACTGGGAGCACCTCGCAAATATGATGGTAAGGTTGACTGCCAAGATCTGAGTCGTCTTAAGTTTGTTAAAGAAATAAAACCGGGAGTTTCATTATATACATTAGTAGTCTGGAGTTGTTGTTTAAATTGCCAAATTAGCTTGGCTTGTATTTCTGAGGTTCAAGCCAATGGGGAAATCAAAAATACTTGATTATTTAGCACTGATATTCATCTACCACCTGAGCAAATTCTTGAATATTATCAGGCTCGTTTCCAGATTGAATTTATCTTTCGTGATGCCAAGCAATTTACTGGATTGTCAGATTGTCAAGCTCGTCATTTACCACGGCTTGATTTTCATTTTACTGCCAGTCTAATTGCCTTAAACTTAGCTAAACATGAACTATCTAGTTGTCATTCATCTGCCAAATCCTTTGTGTTTTCTATGGCCTCTTATAAACGTCTGGAATAAAATCGCGCATCTACTTTATACCTTTATTGATAAGTTAGATTTAGACCCGGATTTGATTTTAAATCACCCTAACCTTCCTTCAGTCTTGTCTTATGGTACTCTGGCTGCTTAAAAACTGTCCGAACTATTGATTTAAGATGCGTTTACCCTGATATCCTCCACATCCTTTGGATTACTGGAGCGAGCTCTAGCACTCTTATTCGATCGCCTACATCCTTGCCTAATCCCGGCCTTCTCCCTGCTGCTGCATCTCATATTCTCGGAGAAATTGGGCGATCGCATTTTTCCGATCTTCTGTTAACTCGCTCGTTTCATCAAGGCGGCTAATTCGCTCAACAATCAAGGAGGGTTCGAGATAGGGTTCGAGCCAATTAGGGGCAAGTCCGTAGCCTGTTTTTTGAGTCCCGTTCGACCCATACTCGCTAAAATATTTTTGCAGGAACTTCTCCAAGAAATTAACTAGCCCTTCGTCATTATCAATAATCTTTTCAACCCATTGCTTGACTTCCTCTTCTCCTGCCCAACTTTGCCAATAGTGTAAATTTTCAGAGAGCTTTGGGGATTGCAGTAGGGAGTTTCCTTGTGCAGCATCTCGCAGCCGCTTCAAGGCTATTCCTTCAAGTTCTTTAAGGTGTTCTACACTCTGGAGCCATTCCTCTTCGGGGATAGATTCATCGACTCCATACTTACCTTGTTCCTGACCCAAGGCTGCTACTTCGTGTACAATTATGGATAAGGCGTTACCGTTTGACATTGCCTCTTTCAAGGTTTCAAACCGTGCTTGTTCGTCAATCCGACGCAACAGTTGTGAGATCAGGCGTTCAATTCTAATGTCATTCCCAAAATCAAACATTCCCTGCGGTTCGTCTTCGGGAGGCAAAAGCTGGTCGCCGACATCAAACAAAGCTTTCACAATTGAAGGAATGCAATTGGCAGGTATTTCTTTTTCAGTGTCATCCTCAAGTCGTTCAAGAAATGATCGAGCTTGCGTAGTGCCATTAGAGCATTTTTGATGAGCGAGTTCTACAAGATTTTTTCCAAATGCCTTTGCATCTTTTGCCAAGTCAAAGATTGCTTTAATGTCAGCATCAGAGAATTGAGCTTCTGTTAATACCAGACGGAAGTAGTTGGGAAATATATCTAAGCTGCAAATACGTAATTGCTTGCGCCATATTGAATCGTCTTGTGCAGGGAAGTAAGTATTATGCCAAACGGCTTCCAATTTAGGAAAAAGGTGCAATAGCAACCGTTTAACTCGTTCTTTCTCCTCATCTTTAAACTGAGCCAGCCACGAATGGTGAAAATCTTTGAGTTCGTCCAATGTCGGAATTAGAGAACCTTTCGCATCCGCGTTTCCCGCAAAGAATTTAGGATTTTTGCGGATTATGTCATATATCATTGGGCGAAAGGCTCGCAGGGACTCAATAGCAATGAAATCAACTGGGTTCACTTCACCTTTCACCGCTGGGTATGTCACGGTTAAGATGTTGGTCAGACGAGCAATGTCGCGAGGATTGGTAATAAAGTGGTCTATCCCTTGTAAATAAATATTGCCCCAGCGATTTTGATTGAATAGTGGCTTTGGCGCGTCAGTCAGTATGCTATTGAGTTTTTCAAAAAGTAGCCTGCGGAGTGAGGTTTTATCTGGCAGAGGTAACTCAAAAGAAGTTTGAACAATCTGATCGAGGTAGACTTCTCCGGGTAGAGGTTGTGTATCTGCGAGGGCTTTTATGACTACTTCTTGAGCGAAAACGAGCAAATAGACAACGTTAGTAAAATTGGGAATTGCTTTAATAAGATGAAATAATTGATTGATCTCCTCAGCGGTGAGCCTGTCAATATCGTCAATGGTTACTACGATTCGCGGATGCTGCTTTTCTAGTGTATCTTCGACTTCTTCTTTTAACTCGGAAGTTTCCTTTTCTTTATCGTCAAATAATTTTACAATTGCTTTGCTAGCTTGAGCGTAAGGAAGAGGAATTTCAGAAACTGCTTTAGCCAGATTGGTTATTCGACCTAGGAAGCCTTTGGGGACAGCTTTAAATTGGCTCAAAACAGTCTGTAATTGACCAATAAAGCGCCTTGTAATGTCTTCGTTTCCCGAAAATAACCAGGGATTAAAAGGGACAATAATAGGTTGCTCGCTCTCTGGCTTTTGCTTGAGATAGTACGTTAAAAAGTTCAATAGTGTCGATTTGCCAAAACCTGAAGAACCGTAAACTGCAATAACGAACCCTTCAGGAAAGTTCATTTGGCAAATACTGTCTGCAAGATGTTTGGCGAAGGGTGCATATCCTAATCGGTCTTGTTTCGGCTCGATTAAGGCGTTATCTGCGGATGGGTTACTAAAATCCTCCGGCAAGATTTCTGAATCGTTCTTTGTTTGAGCCATACAGCCTCTCTCCTTGTTAGCTAAGGTGCTCTTGCCATTCAAAGTTCGTTTTAACTGAGATCTTGCACCATTCTCAATAAGCCCTTGCATTCTGTACCAAAATGTGAAATAAAGGGCGTATAAA
>NZ_JAUBVF010000154.1:0-1575 GCF_036705685.1 Microcoleus sp. AT3-A2 | reverse complement strand
ATCGCTTTAAATTCAGCTCCAATTCCGCTTGTTAACATTTCTTTACTTACCTTGGTTTTTTTATACCGACCTACTTATAATTATTCTTAATTCGTAGTACAAAATATTGATTTTCTTTTTTCATTAATGCTTGAACGCGTTCAGAACTAGAAAAACCTCTGTCCATTACAGCGACTCCATTTTGAGGTGTGGCTGGTATGGTTTCATCTCCATACTGACTGTCATGACCTTGACCAAAATGAATCTGGACTCCATCAATTATTCCCGGTTTATTGTCCGTTCCCGCAAATAGTTTTACTTGATGGTATTCCTGTTGCCATAGTAATTTACTTGTTAACGTAACTATCGTGGAATCTAAATGGAATAAACTCATCCTATCTTTGTTAATTAATTGACGTTTTATATCCGCTTGCAATCTTTCAAATATTTTATGAAAACACCAATATCTCTATGCTTACTAGCCTTGAAAAAAGTTGATGTATCTAGGGAAATATCTCGACTGTTTAAACGGGAAAATAGCGAACGCATAGTATCCAGACTTTGGTCAAAACTAAACCCTAGCCAGCAGGAGACAAATGTGAAGCTATCTAAAACAGGATAATCATCTTTGGGTAAATGGGCGAGATACCGTCTGACAATTTTGGGGAAGTTAGAAAATAGCATTTCAGTTGATTAGTAATAATTTATAACTCTGCAATTATACATTGCTCGCCCAATTTTAGCAATCTTTTCCTATCATTCAACACTTCTGGTAAAACTGTACTTCGTGAGTCGTTTTGTTCCAAAGATGACGGACTAGTTCTACACAAACAATAGTCTGAATATCTGTCCATTGTTCTTGTTTATAAAGTCCTCCTAATGCGGCCACTGGCACCACCCAAACTTTTCTAATTTCGACGCGATGATGTCCCTTTTCTGTTCGGGAATCCTGACTCACTTCAATTCCCTCAAACTGTTGAGATTTTGCCATCTCAAACCAGGTTTTAACTTGATTATAAAGAGTTGGATGATTACTTTTTAAAGTGACTACATAATCGGCTTTTTTCTGACGAATCAACCGAACAATCTCGGTTTGTGTCCCCATCGCATCAATCGTAATAATGGCTCCGGTGATGTCAATTAATTCCAACAATGCCGGGATGGCTGTGATTTCATTTGAATGGTCTTCAACTTTGACTTGTCCCAAGACTAACCGATGTTCACTCGCCCATGCCGTCACTAAATGTAAGTTTTTTACCCCTTTTGTTCGGTCATAAGACCCTCTCAGGCTTTTTCCATCAATCGGGCTCACTTCTTGAGCAACGGACCCGATTAATTGGTTCATCCATGTTCGCAATTTTTGCTCTAAAATTTTTGGCTCTAGCTTTTCAAAGACCCGACGGAATGTATCGTCACTTGGGATGCCATTGGGTAACTTTAAAAACTTTTGTAACCAGGTAAGCTTACTGATTCCATAATTTTCCATGTCTTCCCACCCTGCCGGCTCCGGCTATCACGGCTAAGTAGTTAAGCAAAATTAATTACATAATTATCTCCAAATTCTTTAAGAATTTTTTCTACAGATGAAACAAGAGA
>NZ_JAUBVF010000010.1:107682-154209 GCF_036705685.1 Microcoleus sp. AT3-A2 | reverse complement strand
ATTATACTGATGATCCGTAAAAAAGTCATGCTGGAGTTGACGAGTATTTATACTCATCGCAAAAGTGACATGCTCCCGATCTCGATTGTATTCAGCCAGAGTATGCAGCATCGCAATTCCGGCTTTCACAGCATCATCCGCGCCCTCGCTAAACAAAGCCATAATTGCATCACCAATATATTTATCAATAAACCCTTTATTTTCCACAATTAGTGGTTCCATTCGACTCAGATAAGAATTGATAAATTTGAAATTTTCTGTCGGTGTCATTTGTTCCGAGAGAGTAGTGAAATCGCGGATGTCAGAAAACAAAACTGACATTTCCAACTCCACCGCTCCTCCCAATTTAATATCAACAATACTGTCACATCCCAAAAAAGCTAAAAACTCATTGGGTACAAAGCGACTTGTCGCCTCCGCAATTTCTAATTCTGCATCCAGTGAAAGCTCCAAATTGGAATTGACCTCAAAGAGATCCTGAATGAACTTTTTGCGTTCTGCCTCAGCTTCTTTGCGTTCTGTGATATCTTGAAGAGTGTTGATAGCATAAACAATATTTCCTTGTTGATCGTAGATTGGAGTAGCGAAGATTTCTAAGGGAATAATCTTGTCGCCTTGATGAACTTCTGCATCGTCAGCCCTAGCAATTTCCCCCTTCAACGCGCGCACGATGGGCAAATTTTCCGTAGGATACTTTTGATTTGTGCCTGCTTGGTAGACTTCATAAACCTCTGACAATTGCTCCGAACTCGTATTCGGCACAACTCCTTTACCAAATATCTCTTTTGCTTTCCGATTGACGTAGTAAGGTTTGCCGTCCGCACCCAGCACACCTACACCAATCGGCATTGCTTCCAAAAACTGTCTCAAGCGATTTTCGTTTTCATGCAGTTTGGCAATCAGTGCCGTTTGCTGGCTGTTTAGCTGGGCTAACTCCTGATTTATTTGGTGGAGTTTGGCATTTTGTTCGGTCAGTTGTTTATCTTGAAAATAACTATTTAGCGCTTCTTTAACCGTCAACTTCAAATCTTCAGATTGCCAAGGTTTGGTAATATAACGATATAAGTTTGCAGAGTTGATAGCATGGGCGATAGCCCCAAGATCTGCTTGTCCTGTCAGCATAATTTTTATAGTTTTAGGCAAAATTAGATGAGCCTGTTTTAACAGCTCATCTCCCTTCATTTCAGGCATAATGTGGTCAGAAATAAGTAAAGGAATTTCATCCCCATCCTCTAACAATTCTTCAATTAACTCTAATGCTTCCTCTCCCCCTTCAGCAATTTCGATTATGTAATCCTTGCCGACAGCCTCTTGCAGTTCTGCTTTGAGGCTGCTGAGTATAGTTTTCTCATCATCGACACAGATAATTACCTGCTGGGTCATAGTTTAGATAAACCAGATTTAATAGTTTCTAGCAAATGGTCTTCCGACCAAGGTTTAGATAAGCAACGATGGAGGTTCGCCTGTTTTTTTGCTCTGTCAATTGCTACTTCATCAGCTTGACCTGTGAGCATGATTTTAATAACATTGGGGTAGTTTTTGTGAATTTGAATCAGCAACTCATCTCCCCTGATACCGGGCATTAACCAATCAGAAATAATCAAAATAACGCTAATTCCCTCCTCATTGAGGTCATTGATTAGATCTAAAGCCTCCTCAGCATCCTCAGCCCCTTCATAGATGTAGGTATCCCCAAATGCTGCTGCTAGCTGCGTCCTGAGACTGTCTAACACTATTCTCTCGTCGTCAACGCACAAAATAACTGGTTTAGACATCTATTTTTTCTCGTTTTTAATTGTTTATTAGTAGCAAAAGTAGTCACAGTAGTAAAGTATATTAGTAGGCCCCATTTTATCTTAAGATGTCACAAGTCAACGCCTCGCCAAATCCTTTCTCCCTCCCCAGTCGCCGAAACCAAGAAACTTATATGCGTAGTAGCTTAGCTGAGCATAACGCATCGTACTGCTGTTTTACATCCGTTTCCTGTTGAATCGGAGTTATGAGCCTCAAAACGCTTTGACTTTTGAAATACTCCCAATGGGGTAGATTGCAGCTTAGGCGGAACCAAGTAACACCCGACCTACTTAGTAGCTTATATCGTTGGCGATCGCATTGACCTGCTTATAGACCGCTCATGGGCAGGAAAACATTAAATATAGTTTTGCCAGGAATTGATTCCACTTCAATTTTTCCCTGATGTTTGTCAACAATCTTCTTGACAATATCTAGTCCTAATCCGCTGCCTTCTCCGGCCAATTTAGTAGTAAAAAACGGGTCAAATATTTTTGTTTTTATCTCTTCTGGTATCCCGTTGCCGCTGTCGGTAATGCTAATTTTAGCCTGGTCATCTTGAACCGTTAACTCAATTGTTAGCGTGCCTCGATAATCCATTGCTTGCAAAGCATTATGAATTAAATTCGTCCAAACTTGATTGAGTTCGTCGGGATAGCACAGTA
Organism: Microcoleus sp. AT3-A2; assembly: GCF_036705685.1. Taxonomy (NCBI): domain Bacteria; kingdom Bacillati; phylum Cyanobacteriota; class Cyanophyceae; order Oscillatoriales; family Microcoleaceae; genus Microcoleus; species Microcoleus sp. AT3-A2. The sequence continues at coordinate 151,753 of NZ_JAUBVF010000010.1, read as the reverse complement.
TCGGCGGGATTTCGGCATAGTTTGTGATGACCTCAACTCCCTGTTTGAGGAGATTTTGATACAGAGTTAAGATTGTTTCAATACCTTCTTTAATACAGGCTGCTGTTTTTTCGCCCGACTGTTCGTAGCGGGCATAAGTTTTTAAGGCAAAAACTACTTTCGATGCTCTATCTGTGGCTGTGTTGATAGTAGCGATGCCTCTTTTTAATTCGGAAAGTTTGTAGGCGATTTCTAGGATGTGTAAACTATCGGATCTTTGCAACAAACGAACAAAGGCATCTATTTCATTATAAACACCCATAATCACTAGGCGATCGGCTACGGTATCGGCACTCTCAATTCCTAATTCTTCCAGTTGGCTTCTCAAAGCTCTCTTCAATTTGCGTTCTTCTTTGGTTGATAAGCTTGCTTCTTGTTGGAGCGATCGCTGAAGTAAACTCAAGAAATTATGTGCTTCTTCTGGGGAGAGAGATTGAAAAAGTGCGGGCAACTGTTCTAAAGTTTGATTCAAGAACTTAGAAACATTTCCTGCCGAGGAGCGAATTGCACCCAGGGGAGTGTTAACTTCGTGAGCAACTCCGGCAACCAGTTGTCCTAAAGCTGCCATTTTTTCTGATTGAATCAATCCTTCTTGGGTGGCTTCGAGATTGCTTAAAGCTTGTGATAATTCTTGGGTGCGTTCTTCGACTTTGGCTTCTAAGTTGGCATAGAGTTGGGCATTTTCTATGGAGATCGCGGCTTGGGAGGCTAAGATATTTAAGACGGCCAGCCGATCGGGAGTAAAGGCATTTGTAACGAGAGTATTTTCTAGGTAAAGAATGGCGATCGGCTTTCCTTGATGTTGAATCGGCAGACACAAAACCGACTTGGGTTGATGCTGGATGATATAAGAGTCAGCCGCAAAGGTAGCCTCAGCCGTCGCATCATGAATTACCAAGGTTTCTTGGGTGCGCGAGACATAGTTAACGATCGCGATCGGAATTTCGTTAGAGTCAACAAGGGGAGTTGATGCTAGATTGCACGATTTACTGCTCACACATAGAGCCGCGACGAAGAAAGAATCTCTTTCTCTCAAAATCATAGCTCCTTTTTTAGCTCCCACATTCTCAATCATCACTTGCATCAAAGTGGAGAGCAACTTATCGAGGTTGATTTCTCCTGACAGTGATTGAGAGGCTTTGATTACTGTTGCCAAGTCCAAAATCTCTGAAAGACCTGAAGTTGTATTTGCAACAGTTCTAGTCATCATTTGGGTAATTGTTTCTCCTGTCTTTAAGCTGATTTTTTGATTTAAAATAGGTGCAAGCAATTGGGGATAGCATTTTTCTAAATCATCAATTTTTGCCTTGGCTCCCCAGCGTGCATAGGCGTAGTAAGCCTCTGTAAGGTAGACTTGGGCAATTTTTTCTTTACCCCAAGTTAGATAGAATTTTCCTGCCAGCTCATTGCTAAGCGCTTCTTCGTTAATGTACTCATTTTCTTTAGCAAGTTTTATGGCGCGATCGTAAGAATCCATTGCGTCCATATTTTGACCTAAAACTCGATGCCGTTCTGCCTCTACTAGATAGAATTTATGTAAATAATTCATCGGGGCATGATTCGCCCAGTTTTGCATTTTGGCCTGATTGGAAATTATGGTTTCGAGGATTTGTTGTTGTTCAGAAATCTCTACATCAGAATACACCGCCAACTTAGAAAGAGAATCGTAGGTATAAAAAATCGGCACTAATATCGAAGCTACTACTGCATCTAAATACTGTTTTGCTCCGGCAGAATTCTCAACTGCTTGGTGGTACTCACCAAAAAGATAACAAAGGATTAACTTATTTAAGTAAAAATAGTAACACGCCATTCTGTGATTATTGGCAATATGAAGCGGTAACATTTTAGATTCATCACAAGCTGAACCCATTAAACGGCAAGGATTCTCTGTCATTCCCAGCAAGTTTAATACAAGTTGATGGTCAATTTGATGCACTTGAAGAATGCTATCCTGATTCATCTTTGTGAAAGCATCCCTGTAGGTTTGCATTTCTAGTTCAACCCTTGACAGTTCAGTAGAGCCACTACAGTACAAAAGGTAACAGTACCTTTGTGCTGAACAGCCAGCGTGTTCTAAATCTCCAGTTTCTAAACCTCTAAGGTAAGCAGATAACAGGGGTTTAAACGTTTCTTTAATATGATTTTTCCAAGGTTTGGTCAAGTAAGTTGCTACAAAAATAGTCATAGCCTCGAAAGGCTTGGCATCGAGCTTATTGAGCAGATTTAGTGCCAGTTCTCCAAATTGATAGCCCGATTCTAACTCTCCCATGAAGCCGCAGAGAATGACTCCATAATTCGCATAGGAATGAGTATGAGTTGGTGCATTACCATATTCAATGGCTAACTGAATCTGTTTAAAAGTAATCAGGGGCAACAGGAGGGGAGTTACCATGTAGGCAGCAGGACAGAGTTTTAACAGGATCTTACTCGCTGCCAGTTTTTGCGGGTCAGTCATGTCAGGCAAGTCAATTAAGTCTTGAATATGTTTCCCCTGTAAAGCCAATTGCGTCTCTTTAAAAGCCAGGGGAATTTCTGTCGGTTCTGGATCTTGAGGTAGATTTATCCCCAATAGTTTGAGAATGTCTAACCCAAAATTTAAAGATTGTTTGATTTGGTTCTGCGCTCTCAAAGCTTGAATTTTAACTTGATAAATTTTGATTTTATCTAAGAGCATATTTGCGTTTTGGAGGGCAATTTCTGCCAATCGCTCCATTTGCTCAAAATCACCGTTTAGATACATCGCCTCCGTGGCTTCTTCATACAGTGCCAAAGTTAGGTTATAATGGTTATTCCAACAATCAATAGCCAGAAGTGCTATACCTACAGTTAAATACTTTTTAGCAGCCGCGTAAGCCGTTGAAGATTTAGCTTTACGTCCAGCCATTAAATTCAACTGAGCCAGTTCGTCCCGTTCTATTTGAGGGGTAATTAACTCCATCCCCATATTCAATTGGTTGACAATATCAAAAATTTTCTCTTCTATTTCTGCTTCCGTAGGGGCGGTGCCTCCGTCCCCGCCCTTCCTCAACAGCATTTTCCCAATTTCGAGATGGGTGGACTGTTTCTGGGATTCGGGGATCAGAAGATATGCTGCTTGCTGCACTCGATCGTGTAAAAACTTGTAGGGAACCGATAACTCAGGCGTTTGTGCAAGTTCAACTGATTCCGAGTCTTGAAAAAATTTGTACACTTCAGCGATCGGAATAACTAACCCTTCTTGCAAAGCTTTCCACAAATCAGCCGCTGTCTCACTCTGAGATTTTTGATGAACCATTGCCAGGGTTGCTAAGTCAAATTGGTTGCCAATACACGCTGCAAGTTTCAGAACATCCTGGGTATCTCTAGGCAACTTTTGCAACTGAATCGCCATAAACTCGACAACATCATCTGTCAAAGCTAGCGTCCTCACTTGGGCTATGTCACATTGCCAATAGCCACTATTAAAATCAAAAGATATTAACCCATCTTCGTGCAGAGATTTTATAAATTGAGTAGCAAAAAAAGGATTGCCTTTAGTTTTGGTAAAAACCAGCTCTGTCAGAGGAATCGCCCGTTCTGGTGGACAGGAAAGAGTATCGACAATCAGGCGATTCAGGGAAGTTTTGTCTAAGGGTGCTAATGTAATTTGGTTGACTGTTGCCGAGTCTTTGCGAATCTCATCCAATGTCAGCATTAGTGGATGAGCGGGAAACACTTCGTTATCCCGATACGCTCCCATTAACAACAGATAGCGGGTATCTATTTCACTCATTAACAACTGCATTAGCTTCAAAGAAGCCGAATCTGCCCACTGCAAATCATCCAAGAAAATCACTAAAGGATGTTCTTTTGTTGCGAACACTCTGAGGATTTTTTTAAATAATAGATTGAAGCGATTTTGAGCGGCAGTCCCTTCTAGTTTTGGCACTTCTGGCTGCTTGCCAATTAGTCGTTCTAATTCCGGGATAACATCTATAATGACTTGACTATTTTCTCCTAACGCTTCTAATATTTTGACTTGCCATTTATGGATCTCAGCAGCACTTTCGGTGAGTAATTGCTGCATCAAATTCTGAAAGGCTTGCACCCACGACGAGAAGGGAATATCGCGCTTAAATTGGTCAAATTTACCTTTAATGAAGTAACCCCGCTGGCGGACAATAGGTTTATGAACTTCGTTAACAACCGCTGTTTTGCCAATCCCGGAAAAGCCAGCAACTAGCATGATTTCGCAACTGCCTTCGCTGACGCGATCGAAGGCATCTAATAGCGCTTTAACTTCAGTTTCTCTACCGTAGAGTTTTTCAGGAATGACGAAGCGATCGCAAATATCTCTATCCCCCAAGGCAAACTGGCTAATATTGCCATTTTCTTGCCATTGCTGCCAACAATTTTCTAAGTCATATCGCAGCCCAACAGCACTTCGATAGCGTGACTCTGGAGTTTTATTGAGCAATTTCATAATAATTTTATTCACCATCGCGCCAATAGCTGGGACCAGCTCAATTGGAGGAGTAGGAATCGTGGCCATATGACAATGGACTAACTCCATTGAATCGCTAGAGTTAAAAGGTAATTGCCCTGTCAGTAGTTCGTAAAACGTGATTCCCAGCGAGTAAAAATCTGTGCGGTAGTCGATACCCCGATTCATTCGTCCCGTCTGTTCTGGGGACATATAAGCTAGAGTTCCTTCTAAGACGTTTGGGTTGTGGATTTCCTGTTTTTCTCTGGGTAAAAGAGAGGAAATGCTGAAGTCAATTAATTTAACTTCTTTAGTTTGGGGGTTAATGATAATATTGTCGGGCTTGATATCTTTGTGAATAATTCGGTTGTGATATAATCCTTCTATGGTTTGGACAATCCGAATCGCGATGGGCATAAATTCATCGAGCGGTAGGGGCGAAGTATGGGGGGAGGAAACCTCAGAATTATTTGATAGGCGATCGCCCAAATTCTTCGCTTCAGCATTAGCAGTATACTCAGCAAGAGAAACACCCCCAACATCCTCCATTACCAGAGCAAAAGCATTGCGGTAGTTTAAGAGTGCAATGGGTTTGACAATTCCAGGAAGGTCAAGATTTTTGGTAATGGTGTACTGATTCCGCAACTGCACCAGTTCGCTAAAAGTGGGATACTCGCTCAATAGCAGTTTGATAATTACTTTTTGGCTTGACTCAGAAACTCCTCGATAAACCTGTGTTTTAGATCCATTGTAGATTTGCTCAAGGATGCGATAGCCGGGAATTGTTAACAAATTATCAGTCATGCGGAAGAGGTTAAATAAAGATTTTATAGATGCTACCGGAGGCTGAAAATGATAAATTTGGGAATAGACTAAGACAGGTCTATTGCTTAGCTAGTTTCTCTAACAGGTGATAGACATTGTTCAGCCTGTACTAACTGAATTTTTTAAGCGGAAATTCTCGGTTTTTCAAATTTTATATAATTGCGCTGGAATTAGCTAAGTTTTTCACCCTTATTTTAAGATTTTCGACAAGGACTAAAAGAGACTCGGTGAAAAGCCGATCGCCCGCAGCGTTCCAAAGCCAATTTATGTTTTGCTGTTCCATATCCCTTGTTATTTGTCAAGTCATATTCAGGATACTTAACAGCCATCCGCAGGATTAATTCATCGCGCCAAACTTTCGCCACAATACTAGCAGCAGCAATCTGAATCGATCGCGCATCACCCTTAATCATCGTCTCTTGCTTGATCACCAAATTGGGAATCCTTTGATTCCCGTCAACCAAACACAAATCCGGCGTCACCTTCAACTTCAAAATCGCCCGTTTCATCGCCAACAAAGAAGCCTGCAAAATATTGAGGCGATCGATCTCCCGCACCGAAGCCGCACCAATTTGACAGTCAACCGCCACAGCCCGGATTTTCACAGCTAACCGACTCCGGGCTGCGGCACTCAACTGCTTGCTATCTCGCACCCCGCAACTTGCTAATTCATCGAGAACTTCGTCGGGCAAAATGCAGGCTGCAGCCACCACCGGCCCGAACAAAGCGCCTCGTCCGACTTCATCCACACCCGCAATTACCAGAGCGTTCGAGGGAGAGGAGGAAAGGGGAAGATGGAAAGATGGGAAGAGAGTAAAAATTTCTACTTCTTCCTTCTTCCCTCTTCCCTCTGACTTCTTCCTTCTTCCCTCTGACTTCATATCACTCATCCACAACGGCTGACGAGCGACGGCGGCGGCGACGGTTGATAGCAGGCTCCTCGGGTTCGCTGGCTTCGCTGGGTTCGCTGGCTTCGATCGGCTCATTGAGTTCGCTGGGCTCATTGAGTTCGCTGGGCTCATTGAGTTCGATCGGCTCATTGAGTTTGATCGGCTCATTGAGTTTGATCGGTTCATAGGATTCGATCGGTTCATAGGATTCGTCCATCACATCGCTGGGTTCCTCCATCCGATCAAAATCATCAGTTTCGTCGATCAAACTCTCGCCATAAATTTGGGCATCATCATCATCATCATCATCATCATCCTCTGAAAACACAGGCTCAACTACCGACCTTTCTGGATAATAATCCCGTTCCTCAACATTCTCTTGAGGCGTCGTCGCTTCAAATTCAAATTCGAGCTGCTCGAAAGGTGGCTTGTTCGGAGCAGCTCCCGGAAGCGTCACCGAAACGATCGCATTCTTAGGATTTTTCACGCTGCGATCAGTAAGCACCAAAGGAGAAACCCCCATCAGAGCATAAACATCCTGCTCCTCCGCCGTCATTTCCACCGAAATCACCTCTGGAGGCTCCACCATCGGCTTCATCAACTCAGACTTAGCCGGACGCACGCGATCAAAATCCTCGCGCCTGCCAGCAGCAGCCATATTCACCAGCCCGAAGCCCTCCGAAGCTGCCCGGATGCCGGGGGGTGCCAGATACTCAGAGCGCGTATCCGCGACGGGCGCGCTCGAAGTATTCGGCAGCCGCAACTTGCTACGTACAGGTTCCTCCTCCGCCGGGAGAGCAAAAGGCTCTTCGCCAATCCGGCGGCGGCGGCGGCGTCTAGTTCCGTTCCCCAAATCCTGATAGCTGGGATGGTTGAGCAAGTCCAAAGGCGAGGCGTTACTGGCTGTCTCAAAATCCGAACTTTCGCTCTGACTCTGAGGTTCCCAAGCAGCCCGAGCAGGTTCGGGGGGGCGTTCTTCCCGCACCGGGGCAGGAGTTGCAGCCGCTACAGGCGTCAAGCTGCGGCGTTCCAATCCTTCGGGCAAATTCAACAAAACGCGGTTCGACGTAGCAACAGTGCGATCGCCCGATTCCCGCACCGCTGCGGCGAAGTCTTCTTCCCCGGGCAAGTGCACCAGATGACCCAACCCGCTGCAAGTAGGGCAACTGTGCCCGAACAACTCATAAATATTTTGACCTTGGCGCTTGCGGGTCAGTTCTACCAGTCCCAATTCCGACAGTTGAGCGATTTGTGGCCGAGCTTTGTCAGCCTTGAGAGCTTTATTGAAATGTTCCAGCACCTGCAACTGATCGCGGCGGGATTCCATGTCAATAAAGTCAACAATAATCACTCCGGCAATATTGCGTAACCGCAGTTGTCTCGCAATTTCCGTTGCTGCTTCGCAATTTGTCCAGAGTACCGTTTCCCTAGCCGTCGCTGATCGAGTAAACGAGCCAGAGTTGACATCTATCACCGTCAGCGCCTCAGTCGGCTCAATAATCACATAACCACCCGAAGGCAAATCCACCCTTGGTCTGAGGGCTTCTCGAATCGCAGCATTAACCCGGAAAAATTCTAAAATCGAGGCGCGCTCTCGGTGGTGGTCGATCAAAACTCCCGCAGGAAGTTTACCGCCGTTCCAGCTCATCAACTGCTGCTTCACCCGCTTAATTCCATTTTGCGAGTCCACCACAATCCGATTCACGTCACCGCTGAACATATCTCGCAGCACCCGCTGGATAAAATCGTCATCCCGGTTGAGTAGTGCCGGCGCCCGCGAAGTACCGCCTTCGAGTTGAACGGCTTCCCACTGTTTTTGGAGGACTTCCAAATCTTCCATGATCGCTTCTTCAGTCATCCCTTCAGCTTCGGTGCGTACCAGCAGCCCCATCCCGGCCGGTTTCACCAAAATAGCCAGAGCTCTGAGGCGGTTGCGCTCGGCTTCCGACTTGATTCTGCGTGACAGGTTGACTCCCCTGCCGTAGGGCATCAGTACCAAATAGCGGCCCGGCAGGGTAATGTTGCCTGTCAGCCGGGGGCCTTTGCTGCCCGTCGGTTCTTTCATTACCTGTACCACCACTTTCTGCTGGGGGGTCAGGAGTTCTGTAATTGCTCCTGCCGAGCGTTTAAGACGCAGCGGGCCGAGGTCTGTGACGTGCATAAACCCGTTACGTTCTGGATCGCCAATATTGACGAATGCCGCATCTATCCCAGGGAGTACATTTTCAACAATTCCCAAGTAAATGTCACTGACTTGGTGGCTGCCTGTTGCTACCACAAGTTCTTGGATTTGATCTTCTGAAAAGACGGCAGCAATGCGATGCTGCTCTGCTATAACTATCTGCTTTGTCATTCAATTTCCTCAAAAAACTGGCAGCAAGCTAGAGACACTTACGCACTCATAGTGCCTCTGACTTAGACTGTAATTAGTAGTAGCTTGAAGAGTTATTAGCTGTGAGTTGGTGCAGGGTGGAAGGAAAGTTAACTGTTGACCGTTCACTGTTAACTGTTAACTGTTGACTGTTCACTGTTAACTGTTACAGATAAAGTAGTTAAACCCGCCCGTACAGAGTTATGAGTTATGCTCAGCAGATAAATCTGAGAGATAGAAATAAGGAGGCTTTTATCGAGTTAGCAATATTGAGGTTTGAGTTGAGAATTGCGACATCAATACTCAAAATTCAACACTTACAACTCTTCCCTTGAACGAGCGCGAATAAATTCAGTGACACCGTACCAATTTCTTAACACACAACTTAACACTACGAACTGATAACTCCGCTTGCGTGGTGGTAGAGGGCTGGTTTTGAGGGAAAGTAGGTAGGAGTGAAAGCGCCTAGACTTTTGTTGAATTCTTGTGCGATCGCACTCAACATACCCCAGTTTGGCATTCGACTGCAACCTCCGCCCCTGCCAACCCTAAAACCTCGTCAGTCGATTTTAGATTTTAGATTTTAGATTTTAGATTTACTCCACAGATGAATCTCGGAGATTGAACTAGAGTCTAAAGTCTAAAATTTGGGTTCTCCACGAACTAAGTCGGGGGCTTATCTCCGTTTTTTGACGGGTCAGTCGATTTTAGATTTTAAATTTTAGATTTTAGATTTACTCCACAGACGAATCTGGGAGATTGAACTAGAGTCTAAAATCTAAAATTTTTGGTTCTCCACGAATTAAGTGGGGGGCTTATCTCCGTTTTTTGACGGGTCAGTCGATTTTAGATTTTAAATTTTAGATTTTAGGTTTTAGATTTACTCCACAGACGAATCTGGGAGATTGAACTAAAGTCTAAAATCTAAAATTTGTAGTTCTCCACGAATTAAGTGGGGGGCTTATCTCCGTTTTTTGACGGGTCAGTCGATTTTAGATTTTAGGTTTTAGATTTTAGATTTACTCCACAGATAAATCTCGGAGCTGGAACTTTAATCTAAAATCTAAAATTTTTGGTTCTCCACGACTTAAGTCGGGGCTTATCTCCGTTTTTTGACCCGTCAAAAACATCTATTGTTGAATACCCGCTCTGCGGTTTGAACCGTGAGATTTTTGAATAAGCCGACCACCGACAACCAGTCGATCAATCGAAATTAATCGCTAAATTTGGTTCAGACCCCGCTCCGGCGGGTTTGGCGCTAGATTTAGCCCGTGAATGTACAACAAAAAGGCTTGAAGTCTTGAACAGAAGCAAATTGCACCCAGCCCGCGTTGCTGGTTGACGAGGGCGACGAGCGACTAAAGCGCTCGAGCCGCCGCGGCTTCCATAACAAGCGATTATAGCGTGAAACGACACATCCCGATCGAGAGCCGAAGGTGAAAAATTTCACCACGACTTCCCTATCTTAACCATAACCCAGGATTAGCTGACTACGCTCAACCTGTAGAAGCTGAATTTCCTGCTGGCTGACTTGTTCGAGCATGAACACAATATGTTCTGGCTTCAGCACGTTGCCGTCGCTGCGACAACTGCCGGTAAAGCGCAAGACGGCTCTACCTTCGGATGTAGCACTCCTAGCAGAGGTGCTGCTGTCTGGTTTCTGCTCTATAAGCTCTAGTTTGTGCAGCCTTTCGCGCAAATTGACATTGTGGGTCTTTCCCGACTTAGTAGTATGCACCCGCCAAAAAGCCTCTGTTTCGACGATCGTCTTGACCCAAGCTTCCCAGTTGGCATCAGGAGCCACCGAGACAGGAGCAGCATTGTCCCGGTCTAATTCGCCATCTTCTGTCAGCGAACCCCCTACAGCGACAGTAATCACGTACTCCGCTGCTTCTAACAACTGGTTAGCAGAAGGAGCCTTGAGATCGATCGAATCAACCTTGTAAATCGGAATATTTGCCGGCAGCTTAGCGGCCAACTTTTCCCGAAAACTCTCAACATCGATCGACTCAGTGAGCTCAAAGTCAGCAATTTCCCCAGTGCTGGTAACGCCCAGAGGCAGAGCATTTGCCAGAGAAATCCGAGGGTTCGGGTGAAACCCGCCGGTAAACGAAATCGGCAAATCGGCTCTGCGGACTACTCGATCGAACAATCGGATCAAATCCAAATGACCAACCAAAGCCATATCGCCCACCTTCCCGAACCAAACCCGCACACGCTGTTTCCGCTCGGTATTCGGGACAAACTCCCCAGCAAACTCAGGAATTGGCAGCGCATCCACAACCACATTGTGTCCGAAATCGGTGCCACACACCCCGCAGCGCGAACACCCTTCAAAGGAACAGTCGGGAACCGTCGCTGCTTCCAAAGCCTTTTGCAAGTCAATTTTTAGCCAGTTTTTGTCGATTCCCGTATCTAAATGATCCCAAGGCAGGGCCTGATCGAGAGAGAGGGGGAGAGAGGGGGAAGGGGAGAGGGGGAGAGTGGGGGAGGAGGAGAGGGGGAGATCCGGAGAATTGGAAAAATCTTCCTTCTCCCTTCTTCCGACGGACATCGGACTGACATCCGTTACATCCGTTACAGAATCCGTTGCCGAACTTCCTTCTTCCTTCTCAAAAAGATTCCACTCGCCGCTTTCGACTTGGCGGTATTTCCAGGTAAGGCCCGATTCATCGATCGCCTGAGTCCAAGCTTTATATGCCTTATCCAAGCTTTCCCACCACGCATCCATACCCGCGCCAAGTTCCCAAGCGCGGCGGACTACAGCGCCCAAACGTCGATCGCCCCGTCCGACAAAATCCTCCATTGCCGAAATCCGCACATCAGTGTAATTCACCTTGACGCCCCGCATTCCCCGAAACTCTTCCTTCAGGAGTTTTTGCTTGCGGGAAAACTCAGCAGTAGAAACCGAGTGCCACTGAAAAGGAGTGTGAGGCTTAGGCGTAAAATTAGAAATTGTCAAGTTAAAATTCAGTCCCCGCCTGCCATTGATCCTGCATTCCCTGTGCAGCCAGCGGACTGTTTCGGCGATGCCGAGAACATCAAAATCTGTTTCTCCGGGCAAACCGATCATAAAATACAGCTTGATTTTATCCCAGCCGCGATCGACCGCAGTTTTGACACCCCGAAGCAATTCTTCGTTGGTCAAACCTTTGTTAACGATGTCCCGCATCCGCTGAGTACCAGCTTCCGGCGCAAAAGTCAAACCACCTTGTCGCGTCCCGCCGAGAATGTCGGCAATATTATCGTCAAATCTGTCAACCCGCTGACTGGGTAGAGATAGAGAAATATTTTTATCTTTCAGGCGATTTTTGATTTCCATGCCGACTGCTGGGAGTGCCAGATAGTCGGAACAACTCAGGGAAAGCAGGGAAAACTCGCTGTGTCCGGTGGCTTGCATCCCCTGTTCGATCGCCTCTACGACTTGCTGCGGTTCGACATCGCGCGCGGGGCGAGTCAGCATTCCCGGCTGACAGAAGCGACACCCGCGCGTGCATCCCCGGCGGATTTCTACTGTCAGTCTGTCATGTACTGTCTGGACGTAGGGAACCAGGCCGATCGAATAAGCTGGTATCGGAGTCGCCACGCGGCGCAGAATTCGTTCTGGAACTTGCGGGCGGTTGGGATGAACAGAACCGTCTGCCGCCATATCGTAGAATTGCGGGACGTAGACGCCTGGAATTTGCGCTAAATCCAGCAGCAATGCTTCTCGGCTCAAATTATTAGTTTTGCCTTCTGCCAAAATCAAGCCAATTTCTGGCAGCAACTCTTCTCCATCTCCCAAAGCGATGAAGTCAAAAAAGTCAGCGTAGGGTTCGGGGTTGGAAGTTGCCGTTTGCCCACCAGCAAAAATCAGCGGCATTTGAGCGTTTTGGGGATTGGTCGCTCTTTCTTGCCAAGTTAGGGGAATGCCAGCTAAATCCAGCATTTCCAGAATGTTTGTTGCTCCGAGTTCGTAGCTGAGGCTGAAGCCCAGAATATCAAATTCTGTGAGCGATCGCCTCGATTCTACGGCAAACAGCGGAGTTTTGGTCGATCGCAGTTTTGCTGCCAAGTCTGGTGCGGGCAAATAAGCTCGATCGCACAACTGTCTCGGCCCTGCGTTCAAAATGTTGTAAAGGATGATGTGCCCCAGATTGGAAGCACCAACTTCATACACTTCTGGGTAAGTGAGAACCCAGCGCACAGACGCCGCGTCCCAAGGCTTGTGCGTAGCCCCCAATTCGTTTCCCAGATAACGAGCAGGCTGATTAATGTCTGCTGTAAGTAATTCTTCGACTTTTACTGCCACGGCTCGACTCGCTAAATATTTGCGACTCTTAAGCAGCCTACCTTAAAATCTGCCAACACGCCAACGACAGTCGTCTGTCTTTTCGGCCATTTAACCGAATTTGCTGTGTTTTGTTGCCTGTTATCGTCGATGAGGAGGTTCTATCAGTGTTGTTTTACGCAGGAGTTTTGGGCATCAAAGCTATCGACATTTTCAAATATCTCAAAAACTCGATCGAGTTGGCTGAGTTCCAGAATCATCTTAATCCCAGGGGATACTGAGCAAAGACTAAACCTGCGCCCCATTTTTTTCGCCTGCTTGAGGCCCGAAACCAATGCCATCAAACCTGCACTGTCAATAAATTTTACTTCGGCCAAATCTACGAGTACCGCTACAACTCCGGGGGCTGCAATTGCTGCCGCTAGTTGCCGTCCGAATTCTCCGGCGGTGGCTGCATTCAGGTAGTCTAGGGGTCGAATCACCGTAATTGGTTTATGGGCAAGAAGTGTCTGCATATGTCAAACCTATGATTGCTACGTATTTTCAACTACTGCGCTGGACAGATGTAAGCCTAAACCTACTTGATTACTCTGAGCCTAACTTAAGCTGAGGCAAACTGACCAGTTGTTGTCAGTAGTTTTACTGAATCTTTATTTATTGACTCTTTTTTATGAAGTTTTGCCTAAGATTTGGGGAGGAAACGTCAGCTACTATACTATTTTTTATTTAGGCCTGCAGGTTTAGTCTTGGTAATTATAAAAATTGCGATCGAGTTTGTCCTAGCTGTTAGATGAAACTGAACAATGTAATTTAAATCACTTATTAGTTCTGATCTAGATCACCTGTTTACTCGACAGTTCAGAGGAAAATTAAACAGTACGGAGTTCTCCGACTTACTATGCAAGCAACTCATGCTATTCGTCAACTTGTAGAAAAAGCCCTCTACATTAAGCAGTTGACGCCTGACATTGAAAACGAAATCAACTACGAGCTCACCCGTTTGGGGTACATCTCCGATATTGATTATGAGGCTTTAGAGTTATTAATGGATGAAATGGATGCCGGCCGGGTGCAATTGGTATCTAGCCGTCGATAGTGGGAACCGGGCGACCAGTCCACATCCAAAAACCCAAAAATCCTTGCACGGCGCGCAATAGAGACCTGTTAGAAGCATTTACGCCGGTCCAATATTTTTCTAATGAAGTATCTCGTTGCTGAACTTGATATGTGAGGAAATAGTGTTAGGGGCGATCGTCCCTGCACCTCTGATCAAAAGCTAAAACTTTGACTTAAATTAAATCTATAACTTTTGGGGTATGACAAATTAGGTTAATTGTAGATAAGAGTCATGCTTAATGAAGCAGCTAATTACTGAACTTGATATTTGAGGAGAGACTGTTAAGGGCGATCGTCCCTGAACCTCATACAATTTTAGATTTTAGGTTTTAGATTTGAGATTTTAGAAATTGTAATACTGATGATGATAGGGGTTTGGAACTTGTCTACAGTTGCATTCCTTTTAGAAACTGCTATCAGTATCAAAAACTACATACTGTGATCTAAATTAAATTTATAACTTTTGGGGCTTGACAAATTAGCTCTAAGTCTAATTAATACTAAAAAAAGTTTTTCGGCAGGATTAGGACTAAGGGCAACTCTCACAAAGTAAAGCTTAAATTTTAAGTATCTCGTTGCGCTTGTACGCTCTTTCCTAAGCGAATAGCGCACAAGCGCAACTACATATTTTTGTTTAATCGGCCAGTTGGCCTGAGTCCTAAGAATTGTCCGATCGCTCGAATGCAAGAAAATTGATCTGTAGTTACGACATCCTTGACACTCCCCACGGTTGAAACCGGGGGATTCTCCAAGTCCAACTTGGAAGGAACAGGCAAAAGTCCCTCTAGACGCTCAAAATAACACCAGTACCAGAGGTGCTAGAATTGCCGTTACTTTTAAGTTGTTTTCGCTTTCTGAGTCCATCACTTGCGCCAGATAGGTACGCTCCTCACCCTGCCATTATTTGCCCTTTAAGTATTCCGCATCAAAGGCGGATGTCTCCGTTGCCGGGATTTCTCCGTACTAGGATGATTCCTCGCGTAGACGGTTATTCTTACTTGCTGCTTGAATTATACCAAGAATTGAAGGCGGTTGAAACCGCTGCCGACTTATCCCCGTGTCGGTAGCCCGGGGCTTGCGTCTCGTTTTTCCGTCATCGCAGAGTCAATCTAAAATCTAACCTCTAAAATCTTTGAGCGCGCCGCCAAACTTGCCACCACCGCCACCAACTCAGCAGGCTCGATCGGCTTGGGCACGTAAATTTGAAAACCTTGCTGCAGTGCCCGTATCCGTTCCTCTACCCTACCAACCGCCGTGAACGCCAACGCCGGAATTTCCTTGTCCATTATCCCTGATCGCACTTGTTGCAGCAAAGCTTCTCCATCAAGGGCCAGCAGGCCAATATCGATCGCCAACACATTCGGATTCAGCCTTTCAATCGCCTCCAGGGCATCCTTTCCAGAGCTAGCAGTCTCCACCTGGGCCCCGCAATCTTCGAGCACGGTACAGGCAAAATCCAGGGAATCCGCGTCGATATCGACCACCAATACCCGCACTCCAGAAAGATTGGTGCTGACAAAAGACTCCTTTACAGGGGCTCGCGCCTTGCTTTGAGGAATCGCAACCTCACCGAGTGGGGCAACAGAAAATCCGCCGTCGCAATGAAGCTGTTGAATTGGCAATTTCACTAAAAACCTCGAGCCTTCTCCCTTCCCGGCAGATTCGGCTTGCACCGTCCCCCCGTGCATTTCCACAAAATGCCGCACTAGGGCCAAGCCCAAACCCAATCCGTTGTACGATCGCCTTGTAGAGCTGTCAGCTTGGCTGAACCGCTCGAAAACGTGCGGCAAAAACTCTTTTGAAATCCCTTGTCCCGTGTCACTAACCTCAATTTCGATACTAGCGGGCGACAAATTTTTACAGCAAGCGGATTCGTCACCGGCAAAAGTCCTCTCCATCTTTCGCACCGCCACCCTCACCTGTCCGCCATCAGGAGTGAACTTAATTGCATTCGACAGCAAATTCCACGCTACCTGCTGCAAGCGACCGGAATCGGCAAAAATCCGCCCGGTACTGGGGTCGAAATCCGTCACCATTTCAATATTTTTGGCGGCAATCGCGGGCGCTAGAGTATCGATCGCAGCCTCAACAGTAGAAATCACATCCACCCACCGCAAATTCAGCGACAGTTTTCCGGTAATAATCTGCGACACGTCCAGCAAATCCTCGATTAGAGTTGCCAGCGAACGTGTATTGCGGTCGATCGTTTCCAGAGCCCGAACAGTCGTTTTTTCGTCAAACTTGCGGTTTCGCAGCAGTTGCGCCCATCCCAGCATCGCATTCAGTGGCGTCCGCAATTCGTGGGACAAAGTTCCTAGAAACTCGTCTTTAATCCGGTTCGCCCGCGCCAATTCCTGGGCTCGATCGTGCAGTTCTCTTTCCAACTGCTTGCCAACCGTTAAATCGAGAATAAAAGCGACAGATTCTTGCCGCTTTTGGGCCAGCAAAACATATCCGATCAACACCGGAATCCGGCTACCGTCTCTCCTCCAGAATTCCTTTTCGTAGGGAGTGCAAGCCCCCGTTGCTTGTGCCTCTGCCATCCCCTTCTTGTCGAGAGACTGGTACTCCGGCGGCGTGATGTCAATCCAGTTTAATTCCCCGCGCTGCAACTGTTCCCGCGTGTAACCAACTATCCGCAAAAATTCATCGTTGGCCTCGATGATACCGCCGTTCACATCCCCGAAGATAATTCCCATCAAGTTAGCTTCGGCTAACATTCTCAGCTTTTCTTCGCTAGCTTGGAGTGCAGCTTCTGTTTGCTTGCGCTCGGTAATGTCTTGGATGTAACCCGACAAACCAGAATCGGAAGGATAAAAACGCATCTTCAACCACTTATTCCATAACGGTACGAATTCTTCATACTCGACCGTTACCTTTTCTGCTAATGCTTTGCTCGCCATTTTGTAAAACTGTAAATCGACAGCCCAGGGAAATATATCCCAAAAATTTTTACCAATCAGTTCTGCTTTTGGTCTGCCTAACAGTTCAATAGCTTGATGGTTGACATAGGTATAGTTCCAATTTAAATCAACAGCGATAAAAGCATCGGTAATGCTTTCGAGAATGTTAGTAATTTTATAGTTTGCCGATTGCAGCGCTTTAGCTGTTTCTTCTGCTTGCAACCTCGCTGCTTGTTCGCGGGACAAAGCTGCCCCGCGTTCTTGTTCTGCCTGTTTTCGATCGCTAATATCGATGTAAGAACCGATGTAACCTGCAAAAGTGCGATCGGGCCTGTACCGGGGTACGCCTGTACCCAAAACCCAGCGGTATTCCCCGTCATAGCGTCTCAGGCGGCATTCGTGCCGATACTCACTGCCAGCGTCGAAGGCTTTTTGGTAAATATCCAGACATTCTGGTAAGTCATCTGGGTGCAAGTTTTCCATCCAACCCATGCCCATTTCTTGCGCCAAAGTTCTACCGGTAAACTCCAGCCAAACTTTATTAAAGTAATCGCCAAGTTGGTCAGTATCCGACATCCAAATCATTACCGGCGCGGTATCTGCCATGATCCGAAATCGAGCTTCACTCTCCTGCTGCTGTGCTTCGGCTTGCTTGCGCTCGTTCCGTTCTTGAACTTCCCGCAGGGCCCGCTCAATCGACGGCACCAGGCGTATCAAACGGCGTTTGAGAACATAATCAGTAGCCCCTCTTTTCAAAGTTTCGATTGCCACTTCCTCGCCCAAAGTAGCCGAAACAAAAATAAACGGCACTCCCGGACAAGTAATGTGGGCAATTTCCAATGCAGCTATCCCGTTAAAACAAGGCAGCATATAATCTGCCAAAATAATGTCAAAACGTTGTTTTTCCAGCGCCGTGGCAAAGTCTTCTCGAGTTTCCACACACACCAGAGAAAATTGGAGCCCGCCATCCATTAGATATGCCTCAATCAGTTCGGCATCTAGGGGACTGTCTTCTACTAAGAGGATACTGAGCGTTTTCACAAAAATTCCTTTTTCTTAAATATTAATTATCGGACACAAAATTTGAGCGGGCTGTGGCTTTAAGTCAAGCCCAAAAAAGTTTTGGGTTTTGAATGGCATAAAAAAATGTAAAAACCAATTGGTTTCATGAGTTGAGCATTCATATCTCAATCCTAACTTCTAATCAAGTCTATTGCTTCTTGCCGCGGGGTGAACCCCCGCTCTGACTTGATTGGCTAGTACGCTTATTTTTCCTTAACTTTCGTCGGTTTTCCAGGAATCGGTACCGCTGGAGTCTTGCTTGTATGCAGCAGTTTAGCTATACCCTGTTGAACAAATAGTTTCGCGCTTCTGGCTAGAAACAACTAGCTATGTAGTAATTTATCTCGCTTGCTCCTAACTACTGCTACCTCGTTTGGCAGATTATTTTTTTTGTAGTGATGCCCGAGTTAATTCTATATTGCTTTGCCGCTCCTCTCAAGCTCGAATTCGCTTGAATTCTGCCCTTATTTCCTGAATATGGATCAATCCTGTCAAAAAAAGTCAAAGTTGCTGGTCTGTCTGCTTTACTTTTTGCCGAATTTGCCTACCATGCAAGTGTTTCATGGTAGGTAACTGTTGCCTTGTTTATCGCACTCGCCCCTGAAAAATCACAGTTATTATAGTAGCAGCTCGTTATATTGCATCTATCCAAAGATATAATGTTGCAGACACACTGCACTCAACCTGCAGAGATTCCCCTGAATTCGGTAAAACGAACTGCCACCCCGCCGAAAATCTGAGAAAGCTCGATCGACCAATTAATTCCCCATACCAATCCCAGAAAATTTTCTCTGGACTCGCTTGACTTGGACTCCCAGGCTGCCTCTGACCGATCGGCTTATTGATTAAACCGACCCAAAATGTCTTAAAATATACAATACGGTGAGCTGCTGCACAGCCCGCATATATTAAAACTAAGCGCCAACTTGCAATAATTCTTTAAAATAAAGGTACAGCACCGGCGATCCCTAACTCTTCCCCCTCACAAAGGGTAGGGTTTAGCAGAATTGAAGACGATCATCTATGGTGACTTCCAGTAAAGCCCGTGCAGTTGCTTTAGTCTCAGGTTTATTCAGGTTATTGGCAACCAGTTACGAGGAGATTTGACCCGCCGTGCTCCAACGCATCAAACAAGACTTAAAAAACGACCTGATCGCAGGACTATTGGTAGTGATACCCTTAGCTACCACCATCTGGCTGACAATAACCGTCGCCAGTTGGGTGATCAATTTTCTCACCAAAATTCCCAAGCAGATCAACCCTTTTGATGGACTCCACCCGATTTTGGTGAATCTGCTAAATCTTTTAGTAGGGCTGGCTGTACCCCTGCTGAGCATCTTAGTCATCGGTTTAATGGCCCGCAACATTTTCGGCAAGTGGCTGCTAGATTTTGGCGAACGGGTGTTGCAGGCAATTCCCCTAGCCGGTTCGGTTTACAAAACCCTCAAACAACTGCTGGGAACCCTCCTCAAATCAAACGACAAATTTCGCCGCGTGGTGTTAGTGGAATATCCCCGGCGGGGCATCTGGACTTTAGCATTTGTGACCGGTACGATCGAGAATAACGATATTCCGCCTCACCTTTCCGGCGAAACCCCGATCGGCATTTTCATCCCCACCACTCCCAACCCCACCACCGGATGGTACGCTATAGTCCCGGAGGCAGATTTAGTCAATTTGTCAATGTCGATCGAAGATGCCTTTAAAGTCATCATCTCCGGCGGCATCGTCAACCCCAGCAACTCAGTTCCAGTAACCCCCGAAAACATTAAGGGCAAAACACTCGAACCCTTGGTATCCGAATCAAGATACCAGGCTGTCCCAGTCGAAGAAGACTAAACCAAGACATCTTTAGTGGCCCGTAAGGCCGTGTAAACTTTCCCCATAGCAGATAATATTTCGACAAAACCAGCCGAAACCAAGAAAGCCTAAACTCAGAAACCCGGTTTCGAGCATCAATCTTGGGTTTGACAGCCAAGTATCAGTAAACTACCCGCCGCTGGCGAGTCAGACGGCTTGTCTTGTACCGCTTTTAGTCGAGTTTTCTGCTAAAGTTCAAGTCCGCGCGCGATCGAAAAACTTCCTAAATTCTCAATCCCTATCTAAAAACTATGAAAAAAGCCCGCGAAACAGCACGCGAACTCGCACTCCTCGGCATCAGCCAACTGCCGACGAATCCAGAACTCTTAGAAGCCAAGAAACTGCAAGATGTTCTCCTCGCCGCCATCCGTACCCTGACAGCAGAAGTTCAAGAATCCCTAGAAGCAGCAGCATCCGAAGTGCAGCGGAGTAGCGACAAACTGCTTGCTAGCGAAATCCGTGCCGCCGATATACAAAGTGCTAGAACAATGGTACGGGAAGCAGTCGAACTCACCCAAACCGCCATCAACCGTCTCGGTTCAGCAATGGAGTTTCCAGAACTAATCCAGCTAGCCAACCAGCAAGATGTCCGCACCTATGCTTTGCAAATTCTGACGAAAGTCAGCGCCAACCGTGTTCAAATTGATGAATTGCTCTCGGAATCCCTTGTAGACTGGCAAATAGAACGGTTGCCCCGGATCGATCGAGATATCATGAGAATCGCGATCGCCGAAATGCTATATCTAGGCTTACCCGAACAAGTCAGCGTCAACGAAGCCGTCCAACTGGCAAAACGCTACAGCGGCGACGAAGGACATCGCTTCATCAACGGAGTCCTGCGCCGAGTAGTCGATAAAATCAACGCAGAAGTTGTTAGTCCCTAGTTCTTAGTCAGTAGTCCTTAGTCAGCAGTCATTGGTCATTAGTGATTGCCAATCCTCAATCGGCTCTACACTAGGGACTGAGGACTAATGACTAATAACTATTCTCTATTCCCCATCAACTATGGTATTTAATTGGTTTCGTCGCCAGTACAGCGAAAGCAAATCTTCAGAAACAGAGGCAACCCCCGAACAGCAGCAAGATGAGTCGGCAAAATCCGCACCGGTTGAGCCTCAAACAGATGCAACAGAGCAAGACTCTCCCGCTGTAGCCGAAGATTATCTCAACTGGGCAAAAGCTGCTTACAAAAATATTCAAAAACAGCAAAAACCAGAAACAGAAGTTTCCGAGACAGCAGCGCCGGATGTTCCAGCAGCCGAAGCAGAAATCGCGACGGTTGCAGAAGTTGCAGAACCGGCGACTATTGAAGCAACCGAGCCGATCGAACTTGAACCAGCACCCACAGCACCAACTGTTGCAGAAGTTCCAGAAGTTGCAGAACCCGCCGGACTTGAAGCAACCGAGGCGATGGAACTCGATGCAGCCAACCCAGCAGAAATTCCAGAAACTCTGCAACCCACAGCCGGGGCGATCGACATTGCACCTATTGCTCAAAAATTAGAAGTTACAGCAGAAAATATAGAAATTGCCGAACCTGCAACGGAGGTTGTAGAAACCGAATCACTCGTATCGGAGGGCGAATCAGCGGAAGCCCTGCCGTTTTGGGCCAGAGCTCAGGCCGATCGCATGGAGCGCATCGAACGCCTCAAAGAAACAGCCCTTGAAGAACCAGAAGTAATTGCAGCCGCCGCCGAGAGAGCGGCAATTATCGAAGAAATTCCCGGTTTCGCCTTTGACGAAGGCTTCCTGTGGTCCTCAGAAATCTTAGCCAGTCAAGGCCGCCGCCCAGACCAAGTATCCGTTGAAGAAATCACTTGGCTGCAAAAACTGCGGAAAGGCTTAGAAAGAACTCGCCGCAGCTTAATTAATCGACTCAAGGCGATCGTTGGTCAAGGCCCGCTCAATCAAGACGCGGTAGCCGAAATTGAGACTTTGCTCCTGCAAGCCGATGTCGGAGTCGCAGCCACCGACATCATTATCAGTCGCCTCCAAGAAAGACTCAAACAAGAAGTGCTGCCCCCAGAACAGGCTCTAGCCTACCTGAAAACCATCCTGCGCGACATTCTGGACGCTCCCTGTGCCGAAACCGCCGCCGGTAATCCCGCCTACAGCCTGACATTTGCCCCGGAAAAAGACACTTTTAACATCTGGTTAATCGTAGGAGTCAACGGTGCGGGCAAAACTACGACGATCGGCAAACTAGCCCACATTGCCCAAAAATCAGGCTACAAAACCCTGATTGCTGCCGCCGACACTTTCCGCGCCGCCGCCGTCGAACAGGTAAAAGTTTGGGGTTCCCGCAGTGGGGTCGAAATTATTGCCAACCCAGGGAAAAATACCGATCCGGCTGCTGTCGTGTTTGATGCGATCGCCGCTGCCAGCGCCCGCGGCACAGAACTGCTGATCGTAGACACCGCAGGCCGCCTGCAAAACAAAAAAAATCTGATGGACGAATTAAGTAAAATCCGTCGCATTGTAGACAAGAAAGCCCCAGGCGCTACCGTAGAATCTCTACTGGTCTTGGATGCCACACTGGGTCAAAATGGTTTGCGACAGGCAGAAGTGTTCGCAGAATCGGCCAAATTAAGTGGAGTAGTATTGACAAAACTTGACGGTTCTGCTAAAGGTGGTGTTGCCCTAGCAGTAGTGCAGCAGCTTGGTCTGCCAATCCGCTTTATTGGAGTCGGGGAAAGCATCGAAGACTTGCGCCCGTTTTCTAGTTACGAATTTGTGGAAGCCCTACTCGATTTTAGATTTTAGATTTTAGATTTTAGATTGATGAGGTATCTGCCAGCCGCCCCGATTTTTGGAGGCGGATACAGAGTTTCAAAATCTCAAATCGTTAACCTCAAACTACCATCGCAGGACTTGCGCCACCACGGGCGGCGAGTAAAACTAAATACCTAGAAACAATACCTTCCCCCTGTTCTTGCTGGGTTGCGTTCAAAGCGCCAGTAGTGTGTCAAATTTAGTATCAGTCTGCTGTCTGATTGCACATTCTTCCCGATCCCCCTTACCACGAATTTCTTGATGGTACCCGCCACGTGATTTATCCGTGGAATCAATCCAAAATCGAAAATCGAAAATCCTCAAGCCCCCGCATTTATCCGTGGGGTCGCCTCTAAAATCTAAAATCGATTGACCCTCCCTTTAAGAAGGGCGACAGCAACTGGTTAAAGTCCCCCTTCTTAAGGGAAGCCACTGCGGTCTTGGGGCCGCCCAAGTAAAGCAAGCGACGTGGATTTAGGGGATATAGACTCAGCTATAAACGAGATTGCTTAAGAATTTCAGACTTAAGTTGATACCAATGTCCTAGTACCCAACTTACTTGATCAAACCAAACTGCTTGCTCGAAAAAAAAACGGGTTTCTGTTCAAGTGGCCCGTAAGTCCTCAATCATTCCTCCTCCGTCTAAGATCGAAAATCACAAATTTACAATGACTGCTGTGCCTTTGCCTCGTCCCTCACCTCAACCTGCTGACCGCCCTTCGGGTCGCAATTCCACCGACGCGACGCCAGTATTTGCCCTCAAAGAACTGGTGGCGCGTTTGCACCGATATCAGCACAACGTTCAAGATATGTTGGGTTCGCTGGGATTTGCCCTGCGAAGTTTTAACAATCTCAACCAATTTTTGGAGTTGGTGCCTTTGGTGGCGACTCGCGTTACGGACGCCGATGGGGGAGCTTTAGTGCTGTTCAAACCCAACGGTCAAGTCAGGTTCCAGCAGTTGCATTGTCAGGAAGGACGGCAGTGCCAAGATATGCGAAAAGCGCTGGAAATAGCCACCAGGCAAGCTACAGCAGGTGTGGGCGCTACTGCTGGAACGTTTTCGGAAACCTCTGGGCAAACTTCTAGTCTAGACTTGCAAGTCGGTCGTTATTTGGGCCCGGATGTTCATTTGTTTGGGGCGCCAATTTTAGTCAACAATTTGGAACGCGGACGGCTTTATGTTTTTAGCAGTGATCCGCAATATCTCTGGACTCCCAGCAGACAGAAATTAGTTCGGTTGGTGGCGGATCAAACCGCTGTGGCTATTTGCAAAGACGAACTTACTGTTAAGTTGGCGGAAAAAGACCGCTTAGACAGAGAGTTAGAAATCGGGGCGGAAATTCAATTGCGGCTGCAACCCCGTAGTTGTCCGAAAATTCCCGGCCTTGACGTGGCCGCCCGCTGCCAAACTGCTAGCAGAGTCGGCGGAGATTATTATGATTTTATTCCCGCTGACTATGACCCGATCGGCAAGGAAAATGAGGGGGAACACCCCCCATCCCTAATTAAAAATCTCAAGTCCAAAATCGACAAGGGCCGCTGGAGCATTGTGATCGGCGACGTGATGGGCAAAGGAGTACCGGCTGGCCTGTTGATGACGATGACACGGGGTATGCTGCGGGCGGAGGTTTTGAACCGCCACTCGCCGTCGAGAATTTTGCAACATTTAAACCGGGTTATGCACGCGGATTTGGAAAATTCCCACCGTTTTGTGACTCTGTTTTATTCGGAGTATGACCCGAAAACTCGCGTTTTGTCTTACAGCAATGCTGCTCACCACCCGCCTTTGCTGTGGCAAGCTGCAACTAATACGATTCTTCAGCTCGATACTTTGGAGGGAATGTTAATTGGCCTGGATGCTGATTCGCATTACCAAGAAGCTCAAGTGCAATTGCAGCCAGGAGATACTATTATTTATTACACAGACGGATTTACCGATGCTTCTAATCAAAGGGGCGATCGCTTTGATGAGGATAATTTGACCTCGGCTTTTCAGTGGGCCTGTCAAAATTACCAGCAGTCTGAAGAAATTTTGGATTATTTGTTCGATCGCGTACACCAGTTTATCGGCATCGGCAATCGTAACGAAGATGACATGACACTGGTTGTACTGAGGGTAACACCTTTAGCAGGAGAAAATCACCATGATAGTTAATTTAATGCCGGAAATTACTGCTGGATTAACCAGTTCGATTAATTGGAACGATATCGCTCACGTGTTAGTTTTGAAATCTCATTTGAGTTCGACGGTGTTTTTGGCTCAAAGTTACGAAATTTTTACGAATTTCCAGAAAGCTTGGAACAATTTTGTTTCGACTGGTCAAATAGGAGCTTTTTTTATAGGTATTTTTGTGGGCTGGTTCTTTAAAGGCATTTTTCGTTAGAGTTATTGTCGAAGAAGGTATCGGTAACGGATTTGAAAGGTTTGTAGCCCAAACTTCACTTCTTTGTGATGCAGCAAAAGTTTCACAATTTTGTAGTCAAGACTTCAGTTTTTTCTGGTCAAAAGATGTATAAAAAGTTGTTAGTCAGGACTTGAGTTTTTTATTACAGAATTTGGGATGGAGGACTAAAGTGCTGACTACAAACCGGAGGAAAGACTAAAGTCTTTGCTACAAATCGGTTTTTATAGACTTCTGCAACAGAGATATAATCTAGTTTTAGCTTGAGCAATGACAACACAACAAAAAACTTGGAGTCAAAGATTTGAATCGGCGCTGCACCCGGCGATCGCCCGATTCAATGCTAGTATTGGCTTCGATATTGAATTGATTGAGTATGACTTGACTGGTTCTGTCGCTCACGCTAAAATGCTGGCCAAAACGGGGATTATTTCCGCAGCAGAAGGCGAACAGTTAGTCAATGGTTTGGAACAGATCCGCCGGGAATACCGCCAAGGACTTTTTGTTCCGGGAGTTGATGCAGAAGACGTTCACTTCGCTGTAGAGAAGCGGCTGACGGATATCGTGGGGGATGTTGGGAAAAAGTTGCACACCGCCCGATCGCGCAACGATCAAGCCGGCACTGATACTCGCTTGTATTTGCGCGATCGCATCGCCGAAATTCGCGAGCAATTACGGGAATTTCAAGGGGTTTTGCTCGATATTGCCGATCGTAATGTAGAAACTTTAATTCCCGGTTACACTCATTTGCAGCGCGCCCAGCCGATCAGTTTGGCTCATTACCTTTTAGCTTATTTTGAAATGACCGATCGCGATTGGGAACGTCTCGGCGATATCTGCAAGCGGGTGAATGTTTCGCCTTTGGGTTGTGGCGCGCTGGCGGGGACGACTTTCCCAATTGACCGACATTATACGGCAGAACTATTGCATTTTGACAAGGTTTATGCTAATAGCTTAGATGGAGTGAGCGATCGAGATTTCGCCATAGAATTTCTCGCTGCAGCCAGCTTGATTATGGTACACCTGAGCCGTTTGTCAGAAGAAATGATTTTGTGGTCTTCTCACGAATTTGGATTTATTACGCTCAAAGATAGCTGCGCTACTGGTTCTAGCATCATGCCCCAGAAAAAAAATCCCGACGTGCCGGAGTTGGTGCGGGGCAAAGCGGGGCGGGTGTTCGGTAACTTGCAAGCCTTGTTGGTAGTAGTGAAGGGACTTCCTTTGGCCTACAACAAAGATTTACAAGAAGATAAAGAGGCTTTGTTTGATACCGTAAGAACGGTACAGGGTTGCTTAGAAGCAATGACCATTTTGTTGCGCGAAGGAATCGAGTTTAATGGCGAGATCCTCGCTGCTGCTGTTACGGAAGACTTTTCTAACGCTACAGACGTAGCCGACTACTTGGCCTCGAAAGGTGTTCCCTTCCGGGAAGCTTACAACCTTGTCGGCAAAGTCGTCAAAACTTGCCTTTCGGGGGGCAAACTCCTCAAAGATTTGACACTTGAGGAGTGGAAAGACTTGCACCCAGCCTTTGAGACAGACATTTACAGCGCGATCGCACCTCAGCAAGTGGTGGCGGCTCGCAATAGTTACGGGGGTACCGGGTTTGAACAAGTGAGAAAATCACTTATCGCTGCGCGCGATCGGATCGCCTAAACATCGTTGAATTATTGGACAAATTCCCGCTGGCTATCTTTCCTTAGAACGATCGTGTTTTCCACTCTGGTTCTAAGTTCGGCAGATAGCCTGACTCAATTAATCTTCAGCAGCAGCCATGTCTTTGTCTCTGCCGCCACCGCTCATGGCGCCCATGCCACCGCCGTTACCGCCGTCAAATCGTCTTCTCTTGTTGGAGAACATATCTTGATTTCTCCGCTTGCGAAACTTGCGAGCGTATGCTTGATTTCGTTGTGCCTTTTCTTTCTTGAGATTGCGGCGCTTAGCCATTCTGACCTCACTAATAAACATTGACAGTCCCCGGGCTTTCACGCACGGGGATTCTTAAAGTTTGACACTCTGTGCACTCTTGGTGACTGAGATTCTTGGTTCAGCGAAGTCACTTGCTTGTGACAGGATTTCTCCAGCCAAAATATAGGTGTCTTCTCCCCAAGCGTAAATTCCGGTATGCCCTACCGTACTCGATCAGTTCTCTTTCTGTAGCTACGTTTTGTTCAAATTTAGCTTTCGTGACGCTCCCACAACAATCGCAAGCGATATGGTTTAGGCTTCTGAGTCCTGTTAAGGAGATCGAGAACTTCCTTCAAGGTACTCCAATCGTTTCCCTCTACGGCGTTTTAAAGTGAGGAACACGTCCAGCCCCACTTATATTATAAAAAGGAATTGGTTCGTCTCGTTGTCCACCCCTCCACGGCTCAAAGCTATGCTTATGAGATTATGAACGGGTGGAATCAGGAGTCTGACGAGCCTTTTATCCCACACTAACCTTTGATCGGTACAGTGTGGGGATTCCTGTCTGCCTAGCTAAACCGTAACACCGTTAGGTGAGACTACGCACTCAACTAATCCAGTTAAGTTTTTACGTTGGCTAGTTATACTCAATTTTAGACCGATGACGATCATAGCACACCCGGTACAAGACCCAGAAAAAAGAACACGGGGATTCAAGTCGCTGGGAATCTGGGTGCGATGGGACGCAATGTTGTCAATCTTGCAGAAGATTTCTATAAACTCTTGACAAAATACGACAAATGACTATAAATCCCGGTGACGTAGCACCTGTCTTCAGCCTGCCCGACGCGCAAGGCAATTTCGTCAGCCTTGCAGATTTTCGAGGGCGGCGAGTTGTACTTTACTTTTACCCTCGGGACAATACCCCAGGCTGTACCAAAGAAGCTTGCGGCTTTCGCGACATTTACTTACAGTACCAGTCGCGCAATATAGTAGTCCTCGGCGTCAGTACAGACGGGGCCGGGGCCCACGCCAAGTTTGCAGCTAAATATCAACTGCCTTTTCCCTTGCTGTGCGACTCAAACGCCGAAGTTGCTAGCGCCTACGGCTGTTACGGACTCAAAAAATTTATGGGAAAAGAATTTATGGGAATTACTCGATCGACTTTCGCGATCGACCCTGATGGTAGGATTGAAAAGGTTTATCGGAAAGTCAAACCAGAAACTCACGCAGCCGAGATATTAGCAGACTTGCCAGACCTCTCGCCTGAATGAAAAATTAAAAATTAAGACTTTTGAGCTGCCAGCTAAGAAACCTGAAATTACTTTCCCCTAAACAAGCTTTTGAGTTTATGCGTCGATTGTGGCAAATTGTACAAACTGTGCTGGGACTGATTTTTCGACATCCCGTCACTGGTACTGCGGTGATTCCCCTATTGCCTGACGGGCGAATTGTGTTAATTCGCCGCCGCGACAACGGTCGCTGGGCACTGCCGGGAGGTATGGTGGATTGGGGAGAGGATATTCCCACAACTGTGCGCCGGGAATTAGCGGAGGAAACAGGACTCGATTTAGTTAAAATCCGTCGCTTGGTGGGTGTTTATTCGGCTGCCGATCGAGATCCTCGCCTGCACTCGATTTGTATCGTGGTGGCAGCAGAGGTAGAGGGAAAAATGCAAGTTCAGGATACGCTTGAAGTCAGCGAGGTTGAGGCTTTTTTGCCCGCATCGCTGCCGGAGGGCGCGCTGAGCCACGATAACAACCAACACTTACAGGACTATTTTCAAGGCCTAACAACTTTGGCGTAAATCGGCGGGGCATCCAAATTCGATCAAAGTCGGAAATTACCTCGCCGTCAAAAATTTTCTGTATATAAATGTGGAATTAATTTTCACTGTTTTCCTACTTTTATTCACAAACTCTGAACATTAAATTAATCATCTTTTTATTACTAAATATTTAACCGGATGTACTCACCGCTACGTAATTCTCGGGTCAAACTCTCTGTAGGGCAAATCTTCTGGCACGAAGTCGGTCAAGGCCCGAATTTAGTATTTGTGCACGGTTCTTGGCACGACAGCAGTCAGTGGCTAAGGACGATCGAACATTTGAGCCCCTACTACCACTGCTTCGCACCGGATTTGCTGGGGTTTGGGGACTCGGAACGCCCGAATCTTCATTATTCGATCGACCTGGAAGTAGAATGTCTCGCCCAATACCTTGATACTTTGAAGTTGCGACAGGTTTATTTAATCGCTCACTCTGTGGGTGGCTGGGTGGCTACCAGCTACGCTATCAAATATCCCGATCGAGTTCAGGGTTTGGTGTTGTTGGCCCCAGAAGGCGTCAAGGTTGGCAACCGGCGGGGGCGGTGGCAGACGGCTAGCTGGCTGATCGGTCAACCTCCGCTGGCTTTGTGGTGGCTACGATCGATCTATCCAATTGCTAAGTTGCTGGGTAGCCAAAAAAAGATTGACGGATTGCTAAAGTTCAGACAGCAGTTGATGCAGTCCCCAGTTGCCGTGCAGTTGCTGTTCGGGCGGCGGCGGGCTGAAATTACAGCGGAATTAGTTGAGGAGAATTTGCCTTTGCTGAAAGCGCCTGTTTTGCTGTTGCAAGGTTCTGAAGATACTCCCGCAGCTTCGTCTTTGTGTCAATCCTATGCTGCTCTGGCTCCTAATGCCGAACTACAATTAGTCAGTCCGGGGGAAAGCAATTTGCCGCAGGAAGTCCCGGATGTTGTTGCTAACTATATTCGCGAGTTTGCTAGGTGAATTGGGAATTGGGAATTGGGAATTGGTCATTGGTCATTGGGAATTGGGAATTGGTCATTGGGCATTGGGCATCGGGCATTGGGCATTGGGCATTGGGCATCGGGCATTGGTAACAGTCAACAGTTAACAGTCAACAGTCAACAGTCAACAGCCAACAGTCAACAGTCAACAGTTAACAGGCTAATTCCCCAAAAAATAGCCTCTGGTGCGTCAATTAAGCCTGCGGCTGTATCAGGAAAGGCTGCTGTGAGGTATTTTAAAAGCATAGTGCGATCGCCCCCCGTGACCGCAATTTTGCTATCAGGAAACAAACCCCGCCAATCTTCAATAAAATCCCTAACTCCTGCCACCGTCGCATACACAACTCCGCTTTGAATTGCCCCAGCAGTGTCTTTCGCCCAGCGGTGCGGCAGATTTTGTGGTAAAGTGATTAAAGGTAATGCAGCGGTTTTTTTACCTAGCGACGATAACTGCAAACCCAAACCTGGTAAGATTGCGCCTCCAACTAAATACCTATTGACATCAGCCCCAGTAAATGTTAAAGCTGTACCAGCATCTATAAGTAAAACTGGCCAACCAAATTGGTTGCCAGCACCCAGTACAGCCAAAGCTCTGTCAATTCCCAGGGTAGGATAGACTCCCCCGATCGGCAACTGGTCTAAAGTAATAATTCGGACATCTGGATAACTCTGCCAAATTGCTGTTTGCTGGGGAACAACTGAAGCCAAAATTAGAGGCAGTGGCACGAAAGAAAGTGTGTGAGGATTAGAAAAAGCGGGAGTAGCAGGAAGACAAAGGAGATTTTGAGCAGATATTTCCTCGATCGACCTCATTACTATTTGCACCAAATATTCGGCTTTTTCCTGCTCCGAGAGCGAGGAAACAGTATCAGCATTGAGATGCTCTGTATCCCATGTTTTCTTCAGAGTTTTCCCCACAAATAATCCCCAGTGCAGTCGGGAATTGCCGATCGCCAAAGCTATTTTAATCTGGGCTTTACCTGTCAATCCAGACGTAATGTTATCGGTGCTTGCTGGCGAACTAAAATTGTCAGGAATTGAATTTTCCATGTTGATCGAGTCGGCGCAAACATTGAACTAAAGATAGATTTTAGATTAATTTTACGCTTAACCGGGCGGTTAACTCTATTTGACATCTGACCAAGTTCCATGCAGCGCACCAATTAGTATTGTGGGCGGCAGAGCGCATACTTGCTAAATATAAATATTTGTAAAGCAAATAATTGCTTTGCTCATGCTGCATCCTTTATAATGTCTTAAGATATTCCAAAAGTCCTGGTAGCTGCAATGGGGCTGTTGGCGGGGTAAGCACAGGTTTATAAAACCAGACTCAATCAAAATACTGTACAACTGCTAAGTAAATATGTCTTTAAAAATACAAGAACACGAAAACCCCTGGCACAGAGTAACTTCGCGGTTGCCTGAATCTGAAAACTGGATGCAAGAAGAAAGTCTTTCGCTGCCGGAAATAGACCAACAAAAAGCCCTAATCGTGCAGATGCAGCAGCAAGTTCAGTTATCAAACTTGCTGAACCAAATTAATAACGAAATTCGCAGTACACTTGACATAGAAGAAATTTTGACATCAGCCTGCAGATTGCTGGGGCAAGCGTTACAGTGCAGCCGCGTGAGCATTTTAGTCAAAGAATCAAATACAGAAAAAACTTTAGTCACGCGCGGAGAGTACAACGCGGGGGACTATCCGATCCAACTGGGAATGAAAGTACCGATGACTGACAACCCGCATTTGGCTGCCGTCGTGTCTCAGCAAGAGTCCCTAGCAGTGACGAAGTTTGTCGATTTTCCGGGATTGAACCCACAAACCAGAAAAATTGCCGAAGCTTTGGAGATTAAGTCAATGCTGGCAGTAGCTACTCGCTATCAAGGTGAAGTGAATGGCATAATTGGCTTGCATCAGTGCGATCGCGAACGGGAATGGACTGATTGGGAACGGCAGCTTTTAGAAGGGGTAGGATCGCAATTGGCGATCGCGATCAATCAAGCCAAACTCTACAGCAAAACCAGGCGTCAAGCCGAACGAGAATCGCTGCTACGGCTGATCGGCAACCAAATTCGCAGTACCCTGGATCTGGGAACTATCCTGGAAACAGCGGTGAGGGAAGTCCGCCAACTGTTGCAGTGCGATCGAGTAATTATCTATCAGTTTCAAGACAACTGGCAAGGAAAAGTTGTTGTTGAAAACATGACCGTTCCTTGGCCTTCAATTTTAGGAGACATGGGGGCTGATAAGTGTTTTCGGGGAGATTACGCCGATCTTTACCAGCAAGGGCGAGTCAAAGCAATTAATGATATTTTCAATGCCGGTTTAGAGCCTTGCCACGTTGATTTCTTAGACAGTTTGCAAGTAAAAGCTAACCTGATCGTGCCGATTGTTACATCCAGAAGCGAAGAAAGTTCACTCCATACAGCCGGAAGTTCTAATTTAAAATTTCCCGGTAAACTGTGGGGTTTGCTGATCGCTCACGAGTGTGGGGATACCCGCAATTGGCAGCGGCAAGAAATGGAGTTGTTGTCGCAGCTAGCCGACCAAATGGCGATCGCCATTCAGCAAGCAGAACTTTACAGTAAAGTCCGAGAAGCTGCGGTCAAATCTCAAGCTCAAACCCAGCAATTGCAAGCAGCGTTAGAAGAATTGCGATCGGCGCAGCAGCAATTGATTCAAAGCGAAAAAATGTCAGGTTTGGGGCAAATGGTAGCGGGAATTGCTCATGAAATTAACAACGCCAACAATTTCATCCACGCTAACTTGTTTCACGCTAAAGAATATTTTAAAGCCTTGAACGAAGCTCTACAACAGGCCGGAAATGCCTGCCCGGAAGCAGCAGAAGCAATTGTCAGAATCAATGAAGAACTAGAACTAGATTACATTCGAGAAGACTTTGGTAAAATGCTCAATTCAATGCGGGAAGGCAGCGGGAGGATTCGCTCTATCGTGATGACGCTGCGAAATTTTTCTCGTTTAGACCACGCTGAATTAAAACCAGTAGATTTGAATGAAGGTTTAGAAAGCAGTTTTTTGATGCTGCAAAATAAGCTAAAAACCCATATCAAAATAGACAAGCAATACGGCAGTTTGCCGCCCGTCCAATGTCATGCCAGTCAAATCAACCAAGTATTTTATAATTTGATAGACAATGCTTTAGATGCGCTCCAGTCAACGAGCAAACCGGGGGAATTAACTATTCGCAGTTGGCAAAGCGAGCCGGACTGGGTAACAATCTCTGTCCGCGACACGGGAACTGGCATTCCTGCGGAAATTCAAGACAAGATTTTTGACCCATTTTTTACTACTAAACCTGTGGGTAAAGGTACGGGTTTAGGGCTTTCAGTGTGCTATCAGGTAATTGTTCAAGCTCACGGTGGCAAGCTGAGTTGCGTCAGTCAGGTTGGCGAAGGAAGTGAGTTTATTGTAGAGTTGCCCCTGACAACTCAGAGGAGGGTAAGTGCATAATTCCTGCTTTAGTCAGATTAATGCCCAATGCCCAATTCCCCATGCCTAATTCCCCATGCCCGTGGATTTATAAGTAATTAACCCAGCTTGATATTAATTGTCAACTTGCTGCTGGTAGGCGTAATATACAGCCTCTAAAAAGAGATTAGCATCAACTTTTGTCGGCAGTTTTCCTAAACCAATAATTTCTTTAACCTGAGTAGCCAGTTGTTTGCTCAATTCATTTCTGGCATTAGGTATCATAGCTTCGCGCCGCTGCAAATACTCTCGAACTACAGCAAAATCTTCTGGCAGTAAGCGGGAGATATCGGTATCCATCAGCAATTTTTTTGCCAGGGATTGAGCCGATGTCGATACTTTCAATGCAGTAGTTGTCAGAGGTTGTTCTTCTTGAATTACCAGGGTGCCGGCTACCAAATCTCCTAAACGTTTTTCCCGCTGGCTGAACACTATAAAAAATACGCCTATAAAAAATAAGTCGTCAAAAGGCCGGATCAAAGCCCGCAGTGTTGATTGCTGAAGCCTGACTGGACGGCCGTCATCCCTAATTACTCGGATTTTGACACGACGCTTGCCTGGTGTTTGACCAGACCACACCGTTTCAAAAAATACAAAGTAACCTACATAAATGAAAAAACCAATTAATGCCTGAACTGCTATCAACCAGAGTTCTAAGCGATTGGTACTTCCTAGCAACTTTGCGATCGTCTCAAGCAACACTGAATTAAATATCAGCGCACCTAATAGAAACACTAATATCATCAAACCCAAAATGATATAGTCTATCAGCAATGCGTATGCTCGGTTGCCAATTCCCGCTAAGGTAAATTCGAGTTCTACACTTTCGGGAGTGTGGAGAGTGAAGCGATTAAAAAGTGGCATAAGTCGAAGGAAGAAGGAAGAAGGTTCGGCAACGAGCAATGTACGGGATGTAACGGATGTAAAGGATAGAAGGAAGAACGCAGAAGGCAGAGCTTAGGTTTAATTAGGTGGGCTTACTTTTCAAGAGAGAGTAAATTCGGTTAAGTTGGGCGTTTTTTCTTAAAAAAATTAATTTTTTTAAATACCAAATTTATTTAATCAATCTGGTATTGGGGCATTCATTTTTTGGTATTTGGCTTGTTTGAATCGCGTTTTTTATCGCGCATTTGCAAACCCAAACCTTCTTTGCGACTGCGGAGGTCATAGTAGATAATGGCTTTAATAGCTTGCCAAAAAGGAGTTACCAGTGCGCCAAAGCCAAAGCTCAGTCCCACAATCAAAATCCAATAAAATAAGAAGTATAGACTGGATTCTGGCCCGAAAAGTCTAAGTAAAACAATTTGAATGATCGCGGTAAGTACATTTGATACAATGTAAACCGGAAGAGAGACCAAAAAGGCAACAACAACTATCCACTGAATGCGTCCAACCGACCCCTTAGTTAACTCCCAACTGCGACTGATTGCTGAACTAGCACTCTGATTGTTCTCGATCGCCAGCGGCACCTCAACAATCAGCAAGCGAGAGAGAATTCGGATATATATAATTAAGAAAGCAATGACCCCAACGGCTACCAGCAAACCTCCAATAATTCTGCCATTTTGCCCAAAGATAGTAGCAGCCCCCACCCCCACAACTAACAGCCCGATCGCACATCCCAAGTAGACTCCAATGTAAATCAGAGATGTCAATACACCTGCCCAAAAAAAACGCCACATCCGAGGATTCACCTCACTGTTAGCATCACTGACAGTCTCAGGATTTTCCCTAACTTCACCGTAAGCCAGACGAGAAATGAGCCCTGAGATGGCAGAATATTTAGCCCAACCATAAATCGGAACTAATAACCACAGATAAGCTGTGAAAGCCAAACCAAAATATGACTTAAAATGGTCGCGGTAAATCCGCAAACTAGCGCTAACCACATTACCGACGCTCAAGGGGCCTGTTTGTCCAGAAGAACTAAGATTTTTTTTAGGCATGACTGGATGGGTATAGTTGTGTGAGGCGGAAAATTTACAACTATCTTAAGCTATATCTAATAGAACTTAGTGAAAACTTTATGAATATTAAACGTTGGATCGCGCGGCGGGAACCCAACTGGAAACGGTTGGACACTCTTTTACAGCAAGTGGAAAAAAAGGGACTAAAGTCCTTACCTGCGTCTGAAATCAGGGAATTAGCGAGTTTGTACCGTTCTGTTTCGGCGGATTTGGCTAGGGCGAGGACAAATGAAGTCGGTAATATTTTGTTACAAGATTTGCAAAGGTTAACTTCTCGTGGCTACACCCAAATTTACCAAGGTTCGCGCCGCCAAGATTGGGAAGCTATGGTGGAGTTTTGTCGCTGGGGTTTTCCGGCTACGGTACAGGAGACGTTTGGTTATACGGCGACTGCGACGGGTATTTTTTTAGTAATGGCGTTGATTGCTTGGTGGTTTGCTTGGCAAGATCCGACGTTTTTGTCCCTAGTAGTTCCTGGACATTTGATTAAAACGGTACGCGATGACGGGAAATTGTGGATGGGTTCAATTGTGGGAGTCGAACCTTTAGCTTCTAGCGGTATTATGACTAACAATCTATCCGTATGTTTTGCTGCTGTTGGGGGAGGAATAGTTGGCGGTCTTTACACTGTTTATATTATGGCATTTAATGGAGTGATCATCGGCGCGATCGCCAGTTTAGTAGCTCAGCATAATTTAGCTTACCCTTTTTGGGCTTTTGTATTTCCTCACGGTTCTCTGGAATTGCCAGCGATTTTTTTAGCTGGCGGCGCTGGTTTAATCATCGCCAGGGCAATTTTTTTTCCTGGCAAATATCGCCGTGCTGATGCCATGAAGTTTTACGGTACTCAAGCTGCACAATTGCTATTTGGGATTGTGCCGATGCTGGTAATTGCTGGTACAATCGAGGGTTTTTTCTCGCCAAATCCGGCAATTCCCGATCCGTTGAAGTATTTGGCTGGGATCGGGTTGTTTGCGCTGTTGGTGATGTATTGCAGTAAAAGGCGATCGGCTGAAGTTTCTAGATAATTTGGAGGTTGAAATCGGGGCGATCCCCCTAAATCCCCCTTCATAAGGGGGACTTTGAGGGCTTCCGGTTCCCCCGTTCTTAAGGGGTGCTAGGGGGCATCTAAATCTAACAGTCAAACAGCAGTCTGTGAATACATTTGACTTTAAATTGACCCAAATAGCACCTTACCTACCCATATCGAGCCAAATAATTAATTAAAATCATGACTCTTACTAACATCCGCTTTCCCAAAGAAAATCCTTTTTATCTAATCAAGGTTCGGCATATATTGGGATGGTGGTTTTTATTAAGTAGCGGTATTTACTTTCAGATAGCAATAATTAGCTCACGTGGGATGCTGTGTGATGGTACACAACCATTAGTTTATCAAATAGTTCCAGTTTATTTATCGATTTTGATACTGGGTTTAGTGTTGCGACAATGCAGGCTAGCGGGAATTGAAATTAAATATCTGGTTGGTAAAGTTCCCGATCGCTACCAATGGTTGCCCTTAGTATGTCTGGCGATCACTACCGTGTTTTTTTCCCTAAGTGTATTCCAAATTTTTTATTATTTTTTGTCTTTTATTGTACCTTTCTTTGTTCTAGAAATACTTAATGACGAAAGAAATAGCAGTATTTTAATTACAGCTTCAGAAACCTTTTCTCCTGCACTGTACTACTTAATTTTCGCTATAGGCTGTGCAATACAACCCATATTCTCTGCCTTTGTTTGGATAAGTATTATTCTACAAAGATGGGCTGTAAAATGGGGAAACATCCCAGCAATAATAGCTGTTTGTCTGCTGTATATAACTTTTGACTATCAGTATTTTATCTCTATAATTATTTCGTTCTTAATCCACATAATTTTGTATACAAAAAACCGTAGCTTACTTATAGTAATAATTTTTTCTGCCTGGGAAAGCCTTAGTTTTACAATGTGGAATTTAGTATTTGTTGGCAATCAAACAGGAAACGTTCTAGATGTATTTCGCTCTCAAATACAGCTAGGTGTCTTGTTTTTTGTTTTGTCAGCCCCTTGGGTAATCGGTTTCATCTATAAAAACTGGTTGGTTCTCAAAGGGCCTTTACCTTACTTGGCGAATGCTGCGGAAGCTGAGAAGATTAAAGCTGGTTCCGAGACTTAAGTTGCAGATATCTGTCAACCAATTGCTCGCTAATTTGATTGGCTGGTGCATCCAAAACCAAAACTCCTTTTTGTTTCAACTGTGCAAAAGCTACCTGACGCTGCGCTAGTAAATCTAAAGCGACAGCACGATTATAAGTAGGTGTAATTTCCACGGTGGAAGTGTGAGCGATTTTGTCAACTAGAGGGTCGCGCAAAGTTACGCAAAAAGGTAAATAACGAGGTGCTAAACGCGCTAAAGCGGAAAGCATTTCTGTAGAAGCTGTGACATCTACTAAATCAGTAATTAGCACTACTAATGCACGGCGAGTTTGTTGGCTTACTAATTTAGTTACAGCACCAACATAGTCTGGTTCTAACAAAACTGGCTGAATTGGCGCAAGGCGTTCAATTAATTTAGAATGTTGATGTTGACCGCGTTCCGGGGGTATCCAAGTGGTGATTTCTCGATCGAACACACCGACTCCCACGCGATCGCCCCGATTTAGTCCAGCCAAGGCTAAACACAGCGCTGCATTAACTCCCCAGTCAAAGCGCTTCAAACCCTGCACTCGCGCCGTCATCAGCCGTCCCCTGTCTAGTAAAATAATCAAAGTTTGCTCTTTTTCTGGTTCTAAAACTCTGACTAAAGGGCGCGATCGCCTCGCAGTAGCTTTCCAATCAATCAAGCGAGGATCGTCACCAATACCATATTCCCGCAGTTCGGCAAATTCAGTTCCCATGCCGAGTTTTCGTAACCCACGCATTGTGCCGCTATTTTCCAATGTTAGCCGAATAGAGAGTTCTTTCAACATCACTAAATCGGGATACACGGCAACTTTTTCACTAGCAGGTATTGTCCAGTCGTGCCATGCTAAACCCCAGTTTCCCAACTGCCGCACTTGAATGTCTCCCCACTTATATTCTCCGCGATTTGACGGGCGGATTGTATAAGTTAATTCCTCATCGCTGTTAGGATTGAGGTCTGCTTCCAGCATCTGTTGAGAAACATCAAACTCTAGCGGATAGGAGTCGCGCAGGCTAATTTTAGCTGCTTGATTTGCAGATCGCACTGACAGTAAAACCGGATTGTCTCGCCCAATCGAAAGTCTGTGCAACGGATGGCGTGTCACTTGCACCCGATGAGATTTTACGCGCAGTGCGTCGGTAATGGCTAGACCTAAAATTAAACAGTCAAATAGCAAAGTGCCGATAATACTTGTCTGCTGATTTACCAGCATAGCCAGCAAAAGGGCGATCGGAATGGCGATCGCTAACAGGAAATAAAGGCGAATAGCAGGAATCATTACAATTTCTGATTAAGATACTGGTGTACACAATTCAACGAGAGTTCCGTCTGGACATCTAACATAGGAAATAATCTGACCCCAAGGTTTTTGGAGAGGTGCTTTTAACTCTAATGCACCTGCTGCGATCGCTTGTTGATGAGCCATTTCTACTGAATCAGTGGTAAGTGCTATTTCAATACCCAAAGGTTTATCCGATGAATCAGCCGAAATATAACCATTTGGGAAATTTGACGCGCCTAAAGAATGTGTAGCAAAAGATAAAGTTGTTTCCCCAGTGTCAAGTTCACCATAATCTCCTGATTCATCAATGAACTTCTTTTTTAACCCAAAAGCCATTTCAAAAAAAGTCAATGAACTTAGTACGTCAGCAACGTAAATAATTGTATATCCGAATTTCATTTGCTTTCTCCCTTTACATGATTTGCAAGTAGTTTACGTCGTTCGCCAGTATACCTCCACCAAGGCTTAGCTGGTTCGCCATTGAGGAATCTTTTGACAGAAATGAGAGCGTCAAGTACACATGGATCGTGGCGATGTCCCATGACATTAGCAAGTTCGTGAAAGACTTCTAATGGCGATCGCGTTTTAAGTTGATCGGGTTGCTCAATACCAATGCTTCGCAAATCCGCACTCATTGATTTCCCAATGTTTGGCAGGTCTTCAAGCTTCTTGACTTCGTTTAGAGACTTCTTCATACTTCTGGTGTGGTATTTTTGAGATCAATTCCTACAATACTTGCGTAATAAAGATTTTTTGTCATGAATTCGATTCCTCCAAACGAAAGGTAAACATAACACAATCGCTCGGTGTTTCTGGATTACCAACAGCCGAATATAGATTCATCGCTGCTGTATTTTCGCGATCGGTCAACACCCAAGCTTCTGTACAACCAAACTCACGAGCGACCTCAAATACTGCATTCATCAAACGCTTCCCCAAACCTTGCCGACGATGAGTTTCTGCTACGCTAACCTCGTTAATCCACAGTTCGGGATGTGCCTTGTCGGGATGAACATAATGAACTGCTGAGACAAAGCCGACAACTCGATCGTCATCGATTGCAACAGCCAGATGGTGGCGCGAGTCTGTCAAAAATTCTTCAGTACGTGGGATATCGATCGAGTTGTCAAAGACATCGGGATCGACATTCTTGAGAATATTTACATCATTACGATCCAGAATTTTGATTGCAATGGTCATAGTTATATTTCTGTTTACCTCGGTACAGCAACTTGTTTTAATACCGAAGCAATTACCGAATCAATTTGCAAACCATCTAACAGCGATTCGGGTTTGAGAATCAGACGGTGACGCAAAAGTGGCAGTGCGATCGCCTTGACATCATCAGGAGTAGTATAATCCCTGCCGGCTAGCCAAGCGTGAGCTTTACTACTTTGCAACCAAGCTACTGCCGATCGCGGAGAAGCACCCAATGCCAAATCGGGATGTTTTCGCGTATTGTGTACCAAAGCTAGCACGTAATCGAGCACTTTC
Source organism: Microcoleus sp. AT3-A2 (assembly GCF_036705685.1). Lineage (NCBI taxonomy): Bacteria > Bacillati > Cyanobacteriota > Cyanophyceae > Oscillatoriales > Microcoleaceae > Microcoleus > Microcoleus sp. AT3-A2. Next base: position 111,700 of record NZ_JAUBVF010000010.1, on the reverse strand, counting down.
TCTTCTACTTTGACTGTTTGTACTGCTTGACGGGCGCTAATTATTTGCTCTACCGTTGCTAAAGACTTAATCCGAGCTAAATCGAGGCGTTTAGCGCGAAATCCTGCCTCTGCGTTCAGTAACATTTGCTTTTCGGCGGCTGCATCGGGATAATCAACCACCAGTTTAAATAAAAATCGGTCTAACTGAGCTTCTGGTAGCGGATAAGTGCCTTCAAATTCTAAGGAATTTTGAGTGGCGATCGTCCAAAATAATTCTGGCAGAGCTAAAGTCTCACCGTCTAACGTTACCTGCTGTTCTTCCATTGCTTCTAGCAGTGCTGACTGGGTTTTCGGAGGCGTGCGATTAATTTCATCCGCCAGCAAAACTTCAGTAAACACTGGTCCTTTTTTTAGGGTAAAACTCTGGCTTTCAAAATCAAAAATATTCGTTCCCAAGATATCCGACGGCAAAATATCCGGCGTTAGTTGAATGCGACGAAAATCTGCTTGAATCAATTGGGCGATCGCTTTTACAAGTAGAGTTTTCCCGGTTCCAGGGACTCCCTCAATAATCACGTGGCCGCCGCTCAAAAGTGCCACTAGCAAGTGCTGTACAGTGGAAGATTGACCCACAACTATTTTGTCGAGGGCTTGGCTGAGGCGTTTGAAAATCGAGTTTGTTTCGCTCATTTTAGATTTTTCCTGCCAGAGGGGAGATGTTGACGGATCTGCTGCCATTTACCCAACCAGGCTAGCAAATCAGAATCGCTGATTCGGCGTTTATGAGATGGCGAGGGCAGAATTTCTGACAATTCTGCCGCTTTTCGCCCTGTTTGCTCAACCCAAGCATTTGTTAGGGTGTCACTTTCCAGTGAGGTCTGTCCCAATAATAATGCTTTTTGTAGTTGTAACTGTTCTTCTTTCCCGATAATTTCTATCGCAAAATCAGTGCTGTTTGCTTTTTGCAAAACACCTGCTAATGCTTGAATGTAAGCTTCGCTGTTGTCAATCGGCGGCGCTGATATAGTTACAGGCTGTCCAAACCTGTTCCACCCGGCAAAAATAGCAACGAGTAAAATAACTGTACCCTGTATCAAAACGGGAAATAGAGGAGTTTTGGCTAAATAAGTGAATAAATTTCCCTCGTATTCGCGTTCAATAAGTTCGGCATCTTTGTAGCCGTGAATGTATTCATCTACCCAGACTTTATTGAGGAGTTTACTCGTTTGCTGGCTTTGCGGGTTGCTCGAATTTTGGATTAATTTCACTGCTAGAGCCTGCTGGGTTCCCTCTATTTCTTGTTCTCTACCTTCTTGAGTAACCAGCCCTGCTAAAAATTCATAATTACCTGGAAAATCCTGATAAGCATTAGCAGCTAAATGGGAGGTGCTGGCAAAATAAACTGTACCCTTTCCCATTGTTTTTTTCCAAACTATTGCCCCAAATTGATCCTCTAAGATTTGTTTTTTATCGCTGGGATATCTCCGCCCAGTGTCAATCTTGATTGCCCCGGATGAAGCTGGGTGAAAACTACTAAAAGGTGCTGGTGTTACTGGTGCGCGAACTCCCAAAAATACCAAAATATTGCCCTCTTCCACCCACCTTTTCTCGGTCTCAGGCACAACTTCTGGTATTAAGCTACTATAGATACGTAAAAGTGTACTAGGCGGTTTGGCATCTTGGTTTTTAGCAAAGTCTTCAAAAGGTTTTTGCCAACGCTGAACCTCGGTTCCCCGTTTTGACATAAAAGCATACCATGCTCCGTAGCCGTCCGGCGCTCTATTATAAGTAGAACCGCTGTTGACTTTGTTGTTAGCAGGAGCAAAGAACAGGGTAACGATCGTTATTGCAGTAATGGCGATCGCTCCCAACAACCATAACCTACGCTTTGACAAGTTCATCGCTCGTTAAGTAAGTAAGTAAGTAAGTAAGTACAAATAAATATAACATGAGGGCGGGTTTTGAATGGATCAACTCACTCCTCATATAGAACCCATTTGAGATATTTTAGCGATCGTCAATCACATTACGGCTCACTAATAAACTTGGTTTTTTACCATCGCATTTTTAAGGAAGTCAGATTTACAGCATATTCCATGTAAATGTAGATCGCGAAAAACCGAATTTCGAGCAACAGAATCAGTAATGATGCGGGAACTGTAAAGGAACCAGGTTTCTGGGGTGTATTTCATAAACGAATACGCTGTAACTTACGCCCGAACCTCAATTTTCAGGAATTCCCAACAGGGTTCTGCTTAGAAATATAAATTTAGAAGTATTTATACTCACGTTTTGTCAATCCAGATTTACTTTTGTCCGCAGAACCAGGTGTACGCTGCCCGTTGGGGGGTGCGGAATGTGGGATTTAAGCTCTCCTCTACAGATGTGGAAAACCCACTCTTTAGAGGGATGAAAAAATTATCGGAAAATCTTCCGGATCGAAGTTATTGATGATGAAAGTAAAGAATAAGCATCTGTATAAGTAGTTGCAAGTAATAATTACACTCAACATTTAATCACGCAGGGGCAATAAAGGCTTCAACTGCTTATTGGGCAAGCATTTTGGCAGCCTAAGCGTTTTTACTTGATTTACCTGCACGTACTTCACGTACTTAATGACGAAATTTTTCTTGCTGTGACCGATCGCTACAAGAAAGCCCAACCTCTGCTTTTCAGTCACTTCTAATCTTTAATTATTCATCATCAAAGGAGAAGCTATGGCTACTTCAATCAATGGTTCTTTGGGTCAAGACACTAATTACAGCAGCATTAGTGACCTGATCGCACAATGGCCTACTGCCGCCCAGAATCAAGGCATCCAACTGTCTGGGATAGCTTTTGATAGCTTTGAAACGAACTACACTAACCCTACTCCCATCAGCAACCTCACGTTAGCAACAAACGAAACCCCTAAAAGCGGGTTGAGCTACGGCGGTACCGGTGGTATTGGTGTCATAGGCTCTTATAGTGGTTGGTTTACCGATGTCAATAAATTGCGGGCGGAAATCAACTATGACCCCAACACCAATCTATCTCAAGCGCTGAAGGTGAAATGGGCAGATAACAAAGACATCACTAGCGCCACGATCGGCCTCAGTGGATTACTTCCCAAATCAAGTTCTACTACAGTGAACGATCAAGGTAATGAAGTTGGTTTGCTGAAACTCTTTAATAATGGGACGGAGGTATCGGCCAGCAATTTTACGATCGCTCGCGTCAACGCTCCTACCCCTCAAAAACTGATCGGTGTGTCTTCAGATGGAGTGACTTTCATTGGCGATAGTGCCGATGGCAATTACACATTCGAGATACAAGCAAATTCCACTAGCGTCGCTTTTGACGAACTGCGGTTCTCCGCCAAAGCCTACGATAGCCCCAGCACCAGTGCCTCCTTAAGCGATAGTTCCGACTACCTAGTGCGGAGTATTCAATATCAAGGCATTGATGTGACGCCAACGCCAACGCCAACGCCGACGCCGACGCCGACTCCTACATCTCCAAGTATCTTCCAGTTCCAGCAACCAAATTACACGGTGGCTGAAGGCGGCGTGGCGACGATTAACGTTACTCGCACCGGTGGCACGGAGGCCACATCGATTAACTACTCTACTCTTGACGGTTCGGCAAGTTCAACAGGCAGTGCACCTGATTACACTGGAACGTCGGCGGGAGTGTTGAATTTTGCTGCGGGGCAAACTACCGCTAGTTTCACCGTGACGGCTTTGAGTGATTTGACATTGGAATCGCCCGAAACGGTGAATTTGGTGCTCTTCGGTGGCAATGTCGGCAGTAGTCCGTCAATTTTGACGATTAATGATGTGGCGACAACTGGGACGACGCCGACGCCGACTCCGACGGCGACAACTCCAAGTATCTTCCAGTTCGCCCAACCAAATTACACGGTGGCTGAAGGCGGCGTGGCGACGATTGACGTTACTCGCACCGGTGACACGGCGGCTGCATCGATTAACTACTCTACTCTTGACGGTTCGGCAAGTTCAACAGGCAGTGCACCTGATTACACTGGAACGTCGGCG